>CBDUUS010000132.1:0-4344 GCA_965370465.1 uncultured bacterium
GAAGATGGGGTCAGGCAGATAATAATCAATATGTGGGTTTTTAAAAAGAATTATTCACCAGCTTCAGAACAATACTCCGCTTTTGCGGATAAATTAATGGTTGAACAGATCGAACAGGAAGATGAAAGCGGCATAGAAAAGACTGAAATCGGAAAGACTATAGGAGACATAGAAGTATTTGAGGTGAAATACGATAAAGTAGAAGAAACAGATGGGGGATGGTCGATGACTTTCAGTTTTTTTAAAAAAAATAGCACACTATTTCTATTTATGAGATTGACTGATATTGTTTATATTGATTATGGGGAGAAGGTTGCCGATACGATGATAGGCTCTATCAGTTTTATAGAATAAGGCGGGGATGATGAGTGGTCTAAATCAAAAATTAAAGAGTTTTGCCGAAGAAGGAAAAAGCATAAAGATAGGATTGGCAGGTCTGGGCCAGATGGGGAGAGGGCTGCTTTCCCAGTTGAGGGGCCTTGAAGGCATGGAGGTACTGGCTTTTGCTGATAGGGATATTACAAATACGGAGAGGACCCTTAAAAGCCTTAATATTGACCGGAATGATTATATTATTGTACGATCTAAAGATTCGACGAAGAAACAGTGTAAAACTGCAGGCATCGATCTGACGGTAGATGTATTTACAGATCGGGCAATAAACAATATAAAGGCAGCTTTAAATGACAGGAGACTCATCTATTCTGACAGCCTGTCCATACTTTTCAATATAGGGGAAATAGATTTAATAGTCGATGCCACAGGCAATCCGGAAGCAGGTGCATATATAGCGCTTAATGCTATAACTTCAAAAAAACATCTCGTGACCCTTAATGTAGAGATGGATGTGACAATAGGGCCATTCCTCAGGGACCTTGCAAAAGAGCATGATGTCATATATACGCTTTCTGCTGGTGATGAACCGCCTGCTGCAAAGGAGCTCTATGATTTTATAGATATGCTGGGAATGGATGTGGTAGCTGCCGGAAAGGGCAAGAACAATCCTCTAAACAGGGAAGCAAATCCTGACACAATGGCAGAATATGCACGTGAGAAGGGTTCAAATCCATATATGATGACATCTTTTGTCGATGGGACCAAATCAATGGTAGAGATGGCATGTCTTTCCAATGCAACCGGATTAAAACCGGATTGCAGGGGGATGCATGCGCCTGCAGTCAATATAAGTGAGCTTCTTGATGTATTGAAGCTAAAAAGCCAGGGCGGCATCCTAAACAGGACAGGAGTGGTCGAATTTGTAGTGGGTGATCTTGCTCCTGGAGTATTCCTGATATATACCACAGAAAACAAGATATTAAAGGATGAATTGAAATATCTTCTATTGGGAGAAGGACCCAATTATCTACTGTATAGGCCATATCATCTGACAAGCATGGAGACCCCAATATCGATTGCACGCGCCTATTTCTATAAGGAAGCAACTATGATCCCCCTGTCAGGTCTTGTATCGGAAGTGATCACGATTGCAAAAAAAGATTTAAAAGCCGGAGAAAGGATCGACCGTATCGGGGGATATACAGTCTATGGTCTTATAGAGGACAGCAGTATCTCTGAAAATAATGATTATCTCCCCATAGGCCTTAGCGAAGGCGCTGTACTGAAAAATGATATAGAAAAAAGCGGGCCAATAACTTATAATGATGTGAATTTGTCCGGTGATTCTCTTGTATTCAGATTAAGGAAAATACAGGACAGCCGGAAAGGATAATAGATCAAAACTATTACAAAAGGGGAGAGAATTGCATTTGTTTAGAAGTAAAGCCGTAAACCTTATTTTTATTCTTGCAGCTGTTTTGATTGCTTCCTTTTCTATACCCGGGTTATCTTCATGCGGGTTCAGAACACTGGAAAGATTTGAAGAGACAAGAGAGATGATGGGGACCTATGTGACTATCATCATATATGCTGATAAAGAGGATTCCCGGGGGGCAATGGAAGCAGGTTTCAAACGCATACAGGAAGTCATAGATATTGCATCTGTTTATGATGAAAAAAGTGAGATATCATTACTTAACAGAGATGGTTTTATTGATGACCCTTCAGATGAATTAAGGGAGCTTATCAGCCTTTCCATTGAATATTATAATATTTCCAGCGGAAGCTTTGATATTACTATAAAGCCGGTGCTGGTCCTGTGGAGCGGGGGCCTGTGGAAAGAAAGTGAAGAAATACAGGCGGCAGAGATCCAGGAAACTCTAAAGCTTGTGGGTTCTGATAAGATAATCATAGAGGATAATAGGATATATTTTACAGTAGAAGGCATGTCTGCTGATCTCGGCGGAATAGCAAAAGGATATGCAGCAGACAAAGCTCTTGAAGTGATATCTGAACAGGGCATAAAACATGCTCTGATCAATGCAGGAGGAGATGTGGCTGCAATAGGCAGGAAAGCCGATGGGGAAAAATGGCTAATAGAACTGGAAGATCCTGATGGCGCAGAGAATAAAAGCAGCGGTACCGGGGCCCTTCCGTCTTTTGTATTTGAGGATAAGGCAGTAGCTACCTCGGGGAACTATCACCGTTATTATGATCCTGAAAAAAAGGTACATCATATAACTGATCCTGCGACCGGTTATTCTGCTGACCGATGCATAAGTGTCACTATTATTGCAGATAGTTGTACGGAAGCAGATGTGCTTGCAACATCAGTCTTTGTGAAGGGGCCGGTGGAAGGAATGGAGCTTATAGAAAAAATGGAAGGTATCGAGGCACTTATCATAGATAATGACAGAAATATATACCGATCTTCTGGACTTTTAGAATATATAAAGTAAAATACATATTGGTTTATTTTTTTTGGGGGTAAATGGGTATTCTAATAAAGAAAAAAAGCAAATTTAGAGGGCTTCATCTACCTGAGAATAAAATAACTGGAAAGAAGTCCATCGAGACTCTCCCGATACCTGAAAACATCATTCTGCCCCTTATACAGAATATTGGAGCTCCCTGTAATTTTACTATTGAAAAGGGAGACGAAGTAAAGACCGGCCAAAAAATAGCAGATAGCAAAAGTTATGTATCTTCTCCGATCCATTCATCAATATCGGGAAAAGTAAAAAAGATATCAAAAATTTTAAATCCGGCTTCCGGGATGCTTATGGATGCGGCCACTATAGCATCGGACGGAGAGGACAAGTGGGTGAAAACCGGCCGGGTCTTTGATATTGCTCTATCGCAGGATTATAACAAACTGAGAGCAATAATAGATTCTCTTGAAAAAGATGAGATCCTGTCAAAGATAAGGGAAGCAGGAATAGTCGGTCTTGGCGGAGCAGCTTTTCCAACACATGTAAAATTAAACCCGCCTTTAGAGAAAAGAATAGATACTGTCATACTTAATGGCTGTGAATGTGAACCGTTTATTACCTCGGACCATCGCGTGCTGCTTGAATATGGCAAGCAAATTCTGATAGGTCTCTATATTATTGTCAGTATATTAAAACCAGAAAACATCTATATTGCCATAGAAGACAATAAGGCGGATGCAATAGCGCATATAAGCGATCTGGTCTATGAGATGGCTTTTGATGATATGTTCCAGATAGTATCGCTTCCTTCAGAATATCCTATGGGTGCTGAGAAAACTTTGATAAAAACAGTATTAGACAGGACTGTTCCTATGGGCGGACTTCCAATGGATGTCGGAGTAGTCGTAAATAATGTGACCACTGCAAAAGCCATTTATGATGCGGTAATAGAAGATAAACCTTTGATAAGCAAAGTCATAACGGTCACCGGGGAATATAATAATCCAAAGAATGTCCTTGCAAGGATAGGTACGCCTATCAGTCATTTAATAGAGCTCTGCGGCTTAAGAAAGGAAAAAATTAATAAAGTCATAGTCGGCGGTCCGATGATGGGAAATATCCTTGTCAATACAGATTTTCCTGTAATAAAAGGTGTCAATTGCATCCTGGCATGCGATAGCAGGATACCGGAAGAGCAAAACTGTATTAATTGCGGCAGCTGTGTCAGGATATGTCCGATGGACCTGGTACCTCTTGCTTATGTCAGGAACGTCAAAGGCGGGAAGAGCGAGGGCCTTTCAGATTATTATATTGAAAATTGCATTGAATGCGGTTCCTGTGCATATGTCTGTCCCGCAAACATTCCAATAGTTGGATATATAAAGACAGGGAAAGCAATGCTTGCAGAGAAGAAAAAAGCTAAATAAAAGAATAAGGGATGATTGCCTGAACGGGATATGAAAAAAGATAAGATAGGTATCGAAAAAAGAATGCTCATAACACATGCTCCGCATATATGGAAAGGATTTTCCATTTCAAAGATCATGTATATTGTCGTAATAGCACTTCTTTTTCC
>CBDUUS010000133.1:0-4303 GCA_965370465.1 uncultured bacterium
TTGCGAGCATGCTCCGAATTAGCATTTTACTTGATCAATTTTGCCAGCGCAGCAGCGATATTATCCAGTGCTGCCTGATCCGGCAGTTTTAATTTAAGTTCCAGCTGGCCCCTGTCATCTATTGTCAGACAGTCCTTAAGGCGGGTGCTGATTGCCTCTTTCTTTTGCTCAAACATCCCATCATCTGTCTGATGAGGCATGATCTCGCCCAATAGATTAAATGCAGATGTAAAAAGATCCCCTGCCGCGGTAGCAACTCTTTCCCTGCGGACTATTTTTTCGGCCTGTTCTTTTTGCTTTTCCAGCCCGCTTATATCCAGCGGAGCATCTTCCGGACGTCCCAGCAATACTTCGAGCCGGCGCTTAAGCTCCTCGGCTCCGGCGGCCATATCGACTTTTTTAGTCTTGCTATTAATATCAAGAGAGGCGAGAGCGACCTCTTTTTTGGCCGCAAGCGTGCCAAGCATGCCTTCTTCAATAGTATTTTCCGTAACCAGGATATAGACCTGAACCGGATTCTTCTGACCCATGCGGTGAGCCCGGGCGATCCGCTGTTCAAGTACTGCAGGATTCCATGGCAGATCGACATTAATAACTGTATTAGCCGTTTGAAGGTTCAGTCCGGTAGAACCGGCATTTGTTGCCATAAATAATTTGCAGTCCGGATTATTCTGAAATTCATAAACAAGCTGGGCGCGTTTTTTCTGCGGAACGGATCCGTCAAGCCTGACATAATTCATTTTCAGTTTTTTTAATATCGGCTCAATAAGGCCCAGCATTGTCGTCCATTCGGAAAACAGCACTATCCTGCGGTCCTCTTCAGCATTTAAATCTTCAAGCAGCTCATGAAGGCGTTCAAGCTTTGTTGAATATCCAGGCGGCCGCTTATCGACTAGAAATGTACTATCGGCAGACATGCGGCAGATCAAAAGAGCCTTTTGCAGGCGGAGCAGATCCATCTCGGATATATATGGCTTATTGACGATTGACTGAATTATTATTTTCTGGGCGCGGTTAAGCTCGAATTGTTCATCGCTTGGAGGTATGCGGACTATCTCATCTGTGCGCTGAGGGAGCTGTTTCATAACCTCGAAGCGCGTACGGCGAAGCAATATGGGACTGAGTTTTTCTCTCAATTTGTCCAGATTCTTGTAGCCCAGCAATTTGCCATGCTCATCTACGACGCGGTGCGTATTAAAAAAGCGAAAAGAAGGCCCCAGACGACGATCGTCAATAAATTCTACTATTGAGAATAGATCGCTGAGACGGTTCTCCAGCGGCGTTCCCGAAAGTACAAGAGCAAAACGGCTCCGCAGGGACTTTATCATTTGCGAAGTCTTTGCCTCCCAGTTTTTAATGCGCTGGCCCTCATCAATGATGATCAGATCCCAGCGGATGTTCTCGATCCATCTAATATCCCGCAAAACCTGTTCATAATTGCATACTGTGAAGAAGCAGTCATTGCTATACTGCTCCGCCCGCTGCTTTGCACTGCCAAGGATCAAATGGCAATCCCTGTCGGAGAAGCGCAGGATCTCGCTTCTCCATTGCGATTTCAGAGAAGTCGGGCAAATAATAAGTACCTTTTTAATAGCAGATTCACGTGCCAGAAGCTCTGCAATGCCTATTCCCTGTATTGTTTTGCCAAGCCCCATATCATCGGCCAGCACAGCGCGGCCGGCGCCGATGGCAAAGGCTATGCCGTCCAGCTGAAATGGCAAAAGTTCTGCCCTGAGAAGGGTCTTACGCAATGGATGGCCGGATGGGTCTTTTCGGATCTGCTTTACCAGGTCATTTACTTTCTCCTGATGAAGCAAGAATTCGATATATTCCCCGGCGTCAGGATAAATATTAACGCTATGGCCGGCCGCTTCCAGTCGGCGGATACACTGTAATAATATGTGAACATCTTTTATATTGCGATTATTTATCGGCTCAATGATCCTGGCCGCTTCTGAAGGGATCTTGATTGGAGAAAGCAAACGCAATTGCAGGGTATCACCATAAAGGATATGTATGGCAAAATCATTTTGAATATATGGAGTCTTCTTGATCTCTGCACTAAATTTATTTTTCATCTTCCGCTGGACATTCATAATATGCTTGCATGTTCCCAGCGTATTCTTCCTGAAGTCCGGACAGGAACAATATGAGCCGCCCCGGTCCCAGCTCCGCAGCGCCACGCGATAGCTTTTGCCGGATAGCGAATTGGTTACGATATAATCTGTCCATAATATTTGAGGATCTATACTTTTGACTATCATCCGCCTGGTTTTTGACCGTTCCTCGCGTTCCTCCAGCGCCCTGATTATAAGGTCGGCCTCGCTAAGGCTCTCAGCAGGCACGCGCTTGACCGGCGGTTTTGCCAGCCCCAGCACTGTTTTTTCCTCAAGTATCAAAGCGAATGCCGCACCGGCGTGCTCGCAAAGCGTCTGGCATTTATTGCAGCTAAAATGAAGCCTCCTGCGGGCTCCGTCCATCAGCTTTATTGTAACAACTGCTCCGTCTATCGATAATTGAAAAAGGTCATTGTCGAGATAAACATTTTCCTCTATCGAATCTATCTCGAACTTTCCGCCCTGTATTATAAGCTGGCTTCCCTCTGGTCCCAGCAGCTTGCAGGCCTGAGTATAAGTCAGCCTTGATAGCCTATCCTTAAGGTTTAATTCACTTTTTGCCATAATAATTCCTATCTATTGCTAAATTTCATATTATATTAAACATCATTAGCTGCTATGAAACCAGAGTTTTTTTTGCATAGTCAAATGCAGGAATATTAATACTTTTATAATCTTTAAGTAAACGCAATTATTCTCATCTTTACCCCCGCCCGGGGCATACAAGGGGATCCACTTCATATATCTTCTACCTGCTTTATTTTATCTATCATAAAATCAAAATATTCGTAAATCTTTCCAGTTAAATAAAAGGGCAGGTTTAATAGATAAAATTCTTTTCCCTTAAGTGATGTTGCTTTTTCAAATCGTAAATTTCCTGAATAGATTCGAATAGCATAATTATGTGGAGCAAGATCAATAAATTCCATCAATGATCTAAGCCGTCCGGTTTTTCCCAGTTTTACTTTTACCGGTATAAGGTAATTCTTCATTTGTAGAACATAATCAACTTCTGCACTGGATTGTTTTTTTTCTTTAACCCAGAAGCAGTTTTTAGCGAGTACATTATTTTGTAAAGACAAAATTTCCTGACCTACAATATGTTCGGCAAGCTTTCCTTCATAAATATTATCAATGAAGTCATTTTCCAGTATTTGAGATTGAATCCCTGTAATTTTGTTAATGATACCTGTATCCAGCAACTGAAGCCTGGGCGATCTTCTAAAACTTTCTCTTATAGGCAAGCTTGCCCCGGTTGTCGGATAAACCAGGGATAACAAAAAAGTCTTTTCAAGTATTCTAAAACATTCTCCTATATCTCCGGATTTATAATTAGAATTCCCAAAACCTTCAAATTTTATTCTTTCTCCCGCATATTTAAAAGCAGCAGTTATTAAAAATCGTATAATATTTGCCTGTCTGGGGTTTTTTGAATATTTTTCTACATCTTCCAGATAAGCAGCAATTAAACTTTCAAACGCTCTTCCTGCTAAAACTAAATCACCTGTTTCAAAATATATTTTAACTATTTCAGGCATTCCGCCTATTAAACTGTATTCAGTAAATAACTCCAATAATTTTTGGTGTGCATATTCAGGAAATGGAACTGTGCCCCATAGATCATATGCAGCAGCATTGCCCTTAGCCATAAGAAATTCCTGAAAATTAAAAGGTCTTAATATTAAAAATTCTACTCTTCCCACAGGAAAACTTATTTGATTATCCAGTATGTTTTCCAACAAAGAACCTGCAGCTATTATATAAATATGGTTTGCTTCTTCGTAAAAATAGCGTAAAAGCCTTACTGCCTGTGGTGAATTCTGGATTTCATCAATAAATACTAATACAGACGCATTACCTTTTAAAACAATATTTTGCTTTAAAAATAAAATCTGAATAATTTTTTGAACATCATTATTCTGCTCAAATACTTCCAGATCCTTTTGCTTATCCAGATTCAGGTGTATGAAATTATCAAATTCCGATGAAAACATTTCTATAAGCGTTGTTTTACCTACCTGTCTTGCACCTCTTAGAACCAAAGGCTTTCTCGCAGAACTGTTTTTCCAGTTGATTAAATCTTTTATTAATTTTCTTTTATACATATAAAGTCAACCTTATATTTTTATATTATCAATACATAGTCAACCATAATAATATATAATATTAACACAAAGTCAAACATT
>CBDUUS010000134.1:0-4273 GCA_965370465.1 uncultured bacterium
GGAATTCCCATTCAGTTATATAGAAATGTGCCGCATTTACTATTCTTGTCTCCAGATCCTCCTTCCCCCTGTAGAGATGTCCCTCTAGCCTTTCAATAAAATCCCTGCCCAGAACCTCTATATAGGGATATATTCTTTCAAATACCCACTGATTAAGCTTGCGGTATTTTCTTTTGTCTTCCTTTATTTTGTAGATCAGGGGAGGCTTAAGGTCGGTTAGGATTATCCTCTTAAGAAAATCAAAGAAACCTGTCTCTATTATCTTTATCCAGTCTATCTTATGTCCGCTATAATCCTCTTCGCATTTACCAAGGATATATGCGACTATCATCTTATGCGCCTGCTTATCAAGTTCGGTAAACTCAATGGTCCTTATCTGGTCATTCCAGCGCTGCATGCTTGCAGCTTCATAGATCTTTAAAAGAAGCGGATTTATATTCATCTAATATAATTATTTGTAATAGCTAAGATTATATTTTTCTCCCATCAGATTCATCGGTATATTTTTTTATTATAGCAAAATATAAAACATTATCATCTTTCTTAATATATTTTATCCATGCCCTTGCTTATAACAGGTTTTAAATCCTGCGGTTCTTCTTCTTTCTTATGATATAATTATGTATTATATCTTATTATAATAAGGAAAGCCCAAAATGAGCAAACTGGAGATCATAGAGGTTTTTAGTTCAAGAGTTGAAGCTGAGCTTGCAAGGGGATATCTAGAAAATATGGGAATAGAGACCCGGATAGTCGCCGATGATGCGGGCCAGCTTTACCCTTCGCTCGGATCAGTAATGGGAATAAAGCTTCTTACCCGCAGCGAGTTTGTCAGTGAAGCAAAGGAGCTTCTGGATGGAAAGACCATGCCCTGATGTTATCTTATATCTCTAACCGTTTTTGTTAATAATTATTTTTAAAAAAGATGAGCACAACTTATTCTCCTAAAAAAATTGACAGTATAAGGATGAGACTCACCCGGTATGAGGACATTGATGATTGCCTTAAGATTGAGTTCGATGCTTTCTATGAAAAAATAGGACCCGTTTATGGAAACCGGCGTGATGGGGCCTACCAGATTATGAGGACCGAGATGATTGATAATCTGGATTCGGGAAGGTATTTAAATGCGGTGCATAATGGAAAAATACTCGGCATCATCAAAATCGTGACCAGAGAAAACTCAAAAAATTTTCGGAAGAGTTTTCCCCTTTATCTAAAACACCTGGGGCTCCCCGGGGCCATAAGGGCATATTTTTTAACCCTTCTTGATATGCCCGGCATCGATGATTCTACTCTTTATATAGATAATGTTGCAGTAGAAAAAAGCTCTCTCCGCCAGGGCATTGCCACAGCTATGCTTTCCTATGCGGAACATATCGCCCTCAGCCGCGGAAAAAATAAATTGACTCTCTGGGTAGTAAATGAGAATAAAACAGCCTATATGCTTTATAAAAAAATGGGCTTTTACCAGCTCGTACTCAGGTCATCATGGGTGGCAGAAAGATATTATGGATACCGGGACTGGGTATTTATGCGTAAAGATCTATAGAAGGACCTTTAGTACTTTTCATTATAACTATCAACCATTTCATTAAAGTGATCAAAAAGCTCATCTATTGAATTACTGAATATATTATAATTGGAGATATAACCATTATAGTCAGAGGACCTCATACAGTTTATCTGATTTTGTTTTGCTATTATTATATCTTTTGATATCCTTGCAAGCTCTCCGTGTTCGGAACTAAAGCTGCCTGCTCCCTCGATTTTTATAATAGACTCTGAAAGCTCTGTCAGTCTTGCAAGAAGAGAATCCTCTATTGCTATTTCAGCAGGATCATTATATGCCCGGTCTTCTTTATGTGCACTATTTATATGATTTATCGCTGCATTATATTCTGAAAGAATAAAGCCGGCTTCATCTAAAAAACCGCTTTCCCTGCTTACTTTCAGGTCCTCTATTTTAAGGCCCTTTACCCTGTATGAGATACTCTGTTCTATTTGAGGTTCCGGGCCGCCTTTCCATGTATAATAGAATCCATTGGGATAATAGCTTTCCCCGTCTATCTCAAGGCTTTTATAAAAGACTCCCGGGCCCTTATATGTCTGGAGGTTTAAAAAATAATTATAGCCCATAAAATCTTCCTCGGAAGTTATATCTACTGGTATCCATCCATATCCCGGCAGTTTTATTTCCACCCAGGAATGCCCGTATGCAAGCTCCTGGTCCGGTTCATTAAGTACGCTAAAAACCGGTATTCCCTGGACAATGATCGCCGGTATTCCTGCTGCCCTGCAGAGAGCGGCATAAAGAATGGAATAATCTGTGCATACTCCTGTCTTCTCCTGTATTACCTCGGAAGCATAATTATAGCCAAATCTTTCATTCTCCAGGGTGCTATAATCATATTCAAGGGAATTAACTACAAAATCATATAATAATCTGGCTTTTTTTAGAGGGTCGTCTTCCTGTCCTATTGTCTGGTTGACCGCTGATTTTATAATATTTGAATCGCTATCAATAAAATATTCACTCTTTGTATATTTTGAGATGTCGCCATCCCCAAATTCATATCTGCTCTCACCTTCAGGGTCAGGGAAACTATATTCATAAAGAAGAACATCGCAGTTAATATAGGCTGTCTTTATTTTCCCCTGATTGAGTCTTCCAAGATTAAACTGTGCCATTACATTGAATTCATCATTAAAGAGCCTGTCCCCTTCCTGGTAATTGGACCTCCGGCCAGGGACCGCCTGGTATGGAAGATATGTCCGCGGCACCTCTATAAGGCAGAAGAGGTCCTCCACATCGCCCGGGCCATTGTTCCTAAAAGTATACTGGATCTCAACAGTCAGGCTGTGCTCGCCTGATATGATTATACTTTCACTGATCTCTACTACTTCTACCTGTTTTACAATAACCGTATTCTCTTTACCGTCAGACACGGTAAGGGCCACTTCATATTTTCCTGTCCCGCTGAATGTGTATTCCAGATCTTCACCGCTTTTATTAGCCAGCCCCGGGATCTCCCAGCTGTATTTCAGATCGTCCCCATCTGAATCAAATGAGTTTTTAGCCGTAAAATATACAGGATTGCCCACTACAAGATAATAACCGCCGGAGTTCTGCTGGTATATCTCAATAACTGCTACAGGGGCAGTATTTCTGTCAGATGGACCTGTATCATTATACTGTCCCTCTGTATTTGAACCGCCGGTTTTATTTCCGCCCGGATTTACTTCTCCCCCTCCAGCCAGGTTCAGTATATTATCATTCAGCAGATTGCATCCTGCAAAAAGTATAAATATGCAAAAGGCTATGCAGGATACTGATATTCTTTTTATATTATTTTTCATATGGCCTCCGGCTCATATTATCATACAAGAAAAAATTATTCTCTCAAAATAGTATTTTATTTTTAGCATATAAAATTTAAAAGAATGTCTTTTGAATCGCTTATGCATCAGGCATAAATAATCACCGGCATTTACCATATTATGCTTCAAGAAGTATTTAATATCAGCTCTAAAAACACATTTTAAAAGACTAATAAAAAATATATAATTCTATCTGATCATGCAATCAAAAAGTAAATAAATTTTTACAAATAATTTAGGGGGCCCAAAATTAAAACTGAATTAAAAAACAAAATCGCATTAATTACTGGTGCCAGCAAAGGCATTGGCAGGAGTACAAGTCTGGCGCTTGCGGCAAAAGGTATAAAGGTGCTGCTCGCTGCAAGATCGGAAAAGCTTTTGAGTGATCTGCAAAATGAGATCAATAGCTCTGGCGGCTTTGCAAAAGCCTGGCCCACCGATCTCTGTAAAGATAGCGATATCCGGGATCTTTTCAAAAATATAAATAATGATTTTGGAAAATTGGACATATTGATAAATAATGCAGGAGCGGTGAAATCAGGGAATATCATAGATTTTTCTATTGATGATTTTGATATGCTGGTTGATATAAATCTCCGGGCAGCTTACCTTTGCTGCCAGCAGGCTCTGAAAATAATGATTCCTGCCGGGAAGGGTTATATAATAAACATCTCCAGTGTAGTAGGATTTAAAGGTTATCCACGACAGACTGCCTATACTGCCACAAAACACGGTGTGCTGGGTTTGACTAAGGCCCTGGCCGCAGAAGTTGCCGAACATGGCATAAGGGTATCAGTTATTCTTCCGGGTGGAGTAGATACTGATCTCATCAGAGAGGCCCGTCCAGATCTGGACCCTTCGGGTCTCATGCAGCCTGAGGATATAGCAGATA
>CBDUUS010000135.1:0-4271 GCA_965370465.1 uncultured bacterium
AGGGATGAAATTACCGCTCAGAGCCGAGGAGGCAGTTTTTTATATCCCAGGGCTGATACTATTTTTGAAATTGGTGGTCAGGATTCAAAGTTTATGCGCCTCCAGGAAGGTCGTGTCACTTCATTCCGTATGAACCGGGCCTGTGCAGCCGGGACCGGCGCGTTTCTGGAAGAACAGGCAGTCCGATTGGGAATTCCACTCGAACAGTTTGGTGCTCTGGCCATAAAAAGTGAAGCTCCTGCTTGTCTGGACGAACGGTGCACTGTTTTTATGGAAGCTCTGGTTGCCCGCCAATTGGCAGAAGGAAGGTCCCGGGAGGATATTGCTGCCGGACTCTGTTATGCAGTTGTAAGAAATTATCTTCAGAGGGTTGTCAGCGATGAGGAAATTGGAGAACAGATCCTTTTGCAGGGAGGGATCGCTCACAATCAGGGAGTCGTAAGGGCTTTTCGTAATATGATCGGAAAAGAGATACTTGTTCCTCCTTATTTTGATGTAACCGGTGCTCTGGGGGCAGCTTTGATTGCCATGGATGTACAAACGACGAATGTACAAAAGATGGATACCCCCGTTCAAAAAGAAACAAATTATTTATCAGCCTATGAAAAGAGTCTCTTAAAAAATTATAGTCCTCCGGAAGGGAATGATCCCCCCGTCATAGGTATTCCACGGGTCCTTTTTATACATAAACTGTTTCCCCTATTTCATTCCTTTTTCCGTTCCCTTGGTTTTCAGGTGTTGCTCTCCGGTCCTTCTAATGAAGATATCGTTTCCCGCTCTGCACAAGTCGGTCAGGAAGAGACCTGCTATCCCGTCAAACTGGTCAATGGCCATATCTCCTGGCTCTTAGAGAAGGGCATCAATTACCTCTTTCTCCCCTCACTGTTAACCATGCGTCATGAAGGCTCCAATGTTAGAAAAGACTATGCATGTCTTTTCATGCAATCCCTTCCTCTGATGATGGATAAAAATTTTGATTTTGCTGCATCGGAAGTCACACTTCTGGCTCCCAGCCTTTCCTTTGAGCTGGGCAAAAAAGAGATGCTAAAAGCCCTGGTTCAGACGGGTAAAAAATTAGGGAAAACCAGAGGGGCAATCCTGAAAGCTACTGCGAAGGGAATGGCCGCTTTCCTGTTCTTTCAAAAAGAACTAAAAATACAGGGCAAAGCTGCTATAAAACAACTTCAACCCGGTAAACCCGCCTTTGTTGTAGTAACACGCCCTTACGGACTGCTTGATCCGGAACTGAATAAAGGGATCCCCGATTATCTGCGGCAAATGGGATATACAGTACTGACTATATCTCATCTGCCTGTGGAATCCTACGGAGTGGAGGGCCATACCAATCTGTACTGGCCCTTTGGCCAGCATATACTGGCAGGAGTAGAGATTATCCGCAGAACTCCCGGTTTGTTTCTGGTCTATCTAACCAATCACGGATGCGGTCCGGATACGGTCCTTCTTCATTATGTCAGAGAAAAGATGAAGGGAGAACCTTTCCTGCATCTCGAAGTGGATGAACACGCATCCGTAGAGGGGATTAAAACCCGGCTGGAAGCCTTTATCCGCAGTGAAAAAGTAACAATCGATCAAGAACCGTCAGATAAAGGGGCTCTCTATTCCCGTTTTCCTCAAGCAGCGGAGCGTTCCCTGTTTTTTCTGGCTCCGCCTTTTTACCCGCTTATGGACATTATCTCTTCTGTTTTCTCTATTCAAATAGAAACACTTTCTGGTAAAACAGGCTTCAAGATGAGAAAGGGCTTTAGCCAGACAAAAGAATCTGCTGTGCTTTCGGGCCTATGGACATCCTTCTATTCTTCTCTGACAGAGGTCGACACAGAGGGCCGGGGCGTACTGCTTTTTCAGAATGAAGGTGCAGAAGTGGATGGTCAATACCCGCGGGTTATACGGAACCAGATGGATAATAATGGCTTTTCCGGGGTCCCCGTATTCGCTATTTTCCTGGAAGATCTTTTTCTTTTGCCACCCGCCCGGTTTGTTCTTATATGGAAGAGTCTCCTCCTCCATGATATATGGACATTATGGAAAACTATATCAGAAGAGTCACATCCCTTTCCGGGAGATATCAAGAATATTGTCAAATCATCTTCTTTTACTCCTTTGCAGGAAGCTGCTATTGAGGTCAACAAACAGTGCAGACGTTTTTTTAGCGAGAAGAAATATAAAGGCAGCATCCTGGTTTCCGGAGATCCATACATTGTTCATCACCAATACTGGATCAAGAGCGTTTTGACTACTCTGTTGAAAAACCTTTATCTGCCTGTCAAAATTCCTCTTTCTGAATTACTGTTTCATTTCTGGACAGATAAGGGCAGTAAGGATGAGACCGGGCGTCTCAATCTGCAGACTTGTGCCGATTTCCTTGGTGAACTGACCGGTAACCTTGATTTTATTTCTCCTTTTCATCCCGTTCAGTCTGATATTACCGATGAGGCCGATCGCTGTACCCCCAACATTCGGGGAGGTTTTGTCCGATACATAGCTGCGAAAGGGCGGGTAACAGATAAAACCCGGGAAAGAAATGGAATTGTCAGAATTACTTCCCTGCATGAGAACGGCGCCACGGTAGTGTCCGCTCTGACCGGGAAAACAGATATTCCTACAGTGATACTAAAATATCAGGATTCTGGTGCAGTGATCAACCTTGCTGATCTGGATAATCTCTTTTTTATTTTGTCCCAGTTTTAAAACTCTGCGGAGCATTTGCCGTAAAGAATTATAAATCAACAGAAGGCAATCTTATGAAAAAGATTATAAGTATTTTTCTATTTATTTTTATTGCTGCTCATTACTTTTTACATGTGGAAAGATGGAAGAACCGCTTGAGGATACAAGGGTAATCATATCCTTTACAGGTGGGACCCCGACTATAAATATAGTACTTATAGCGGTGAATCTCCAAACTCTGATGCACCATAATTGTATTCTTCTCGAAGGAGCTTTTGGAAATTTTTTTCAGTAAATCTCTTGACAGTTGATAAATATTATTTTAGGATATATGGCTGAGTAGTTAGATATATCAAATTTAGATAGAAGTATATAACTCTTAGGATTGCAGGTATAATAGTCATAACTTTTAATTTAGGAAGGAGTAATGATATGAACAAAAATAAATTTTATTTTAGTTATATTGGCTTAGGAATTCTGTACGTAGTGGTAAAAATTATTTTTGTATCGTTTGGATATTTGCATTTGGGAGCGATTATTCATGGAAGTATTCCAACTATTTTAACATTTTTGGTTTGCCTTTTTGCAATTAGAGAAAAAGAAACCAATTTTAAAAAATTGGCCTGGCATTGGCTGATGTTCATATTCCCACTGTTAATTTTAATTATTACCCCCTTATATATGTATTTGAGAGAGGGGAGTATGTGGCTGATGAATGGACGCTTGCCAGTGCTCATAATCTATGAGATAACAGCAATAATACAATCCACAATAGCCGTTATTGTAATCAGGCAAATAAAAAGCAGGATTAAAACACAACAACCTTAAAAGATTCAATAGAAATAATAGTGACACTGAATAAGATTTATAAATGGTTTATGGATTCAGACAAGCATTTCATAAAATAGCATACCAGGCCATAAAAAGTTTGTAAATGGAGCGTATAAAAAGGGATATACGGTTCAGCCCCAGGCCCGGTCTTTACCTAAATTTTTCTTCCACTACGTTTCATAAAATTTCGCATATCCCAAATGTTATATAAAATTACGAACCCGGTCTTGAAAACAAAAGCCATATATAGTTTTTAATTTGAAATACGGAGGTAAAAAAATGAGTGTTGAAAATATTTAAAAAACTCATACTGTGTATATATTAATAAATTCAGGAGGAAGACCATGCTTTCTGTAGAGATTCTTCCTGTTTTTAAATTCAACTTTTTTTGACAATTGATAAATTTTATTTTAGAATATTTAACCAGGTAGTTAGATATATCAAACTATGATAGATTTATATAATAATAACGATTAGGAAGTAAAAATGATCCATCAAACTATTATTGCCATATTGCTGTCCATCCCATTGGTTGTTATAAACAAAAAGTCGGAATGTTTTTCCCGGGGCCTGGAAGGTAAAATGATAATATTAAAAGATATAAAGTCTTGTATTTTATAAATTGGTATCAGCATAGGAAAGGAACCAGTATTTATGAAATCTATCTTTAAACGGCATGAGCATTATATATTTGCTATCGGTACGGGAATTTTTCTTGTACTTCATGTTCTAACTTATAAGTTAGATTTAGG
>CBDUUS010000136.1:0-4236 GCA_965370465.1 uncultured bacterium
GTAGACTTGACCCCGAAAGAGCTATCCGTATTTTGAAAAAACATTTCAAACCTTTGGAGTTGTAAACTAATGTTTTAAAAATAAAAATAATGCTATAGTTAATAATTAGAAAAAATTAAAAAAAAGCTTGGAAAAAAGTCTAAATTAGGAAGGTAAAATATGATGTCGGTTCAAATTGATAAGGGTAAAATATTTAATAGAAACAATGTATTATTTTGGGGAAGCATAATTTTTGCTATTGCTCAGTTGTCACTTCCTATTTTTTTGTCCTTAATAGATTTACAATTAAGAGCAGTCCATATTATTTTAGGAATTTCACTTGCTTTATTGGCTTACCCTTATGGGAAATCTAACCAAGAAAATGAAAAAATTTCTTTATGGGATTTATTTCTAATTACTGTAATCATCGTTGCCAACGTTAATACATTTTTAAAAGCAATGCAAATTTATATGGTTCCTGGAAGTGCATCAACATTTGATCTGATTATTGGCTCTCTTTTAATTTTAGTTATTCTTGATGCAGCTCGAAGATCTGTAGGATGGGCTATACCTATATTTGTTGCGTTTTTATTTCTCTATGTCTTTATTGGCCCAATAATGCCCGGTATGTGGAGATTAGCAGGCCTATCATGGAAGTTTGTTATAAATTCAGTATATTTTTCTCCACTGGGAATTTATGGAAGTGTTACCGGGATGTCTGCAACTTTTATTGGTATGTTTATCATTTTTGGTGCACTTATTTCAGAGGCAGGGGGTGGAAAAACATTTGTTGATATTGCTCTTGCTTTAACAGGGAGATACAGAGGCGGTCCAGCAAAAACAGCAGTAGTATCAAGTGCGCTTTTTGGCAGTATTTCAGGAAGTAGCGTAGCCAATGTAATGGTTACTGGAAATTATAGCATTCCATTGATGAAAAAATTGGGGTATAATCCAGAATTTGCAGGTGCAGTAGAAGCTATTGCCTCAACCGGCGGTGGAATTACCCCACCAATTATGAGTATTACGGCTTTTATTATGGCAGAGTTTTTAGGCGTTCCCTATTTAAAGGTTATTTCTTATGCAATATTACCTTGTTTGCTTTACTATACAGGGGTCTTTGCGGGAGTACATTTTGAGACTGTACGTCATGGTTTAGTAGCTGTACCTAAAAGTGAAATTCCCAGCTGGAAGAGTATATTAAAATTTAAGAGAATCATTTCTTTAGTCGTTCCTACAGGTATTTTATTATATTGCATTGCCATAGGGAGACCTCTTGTTTTTGCCGGATTTTCTGCTAGTATAGCAATAGTCATTATTTTTTTGTTATCTACTCTTTCCCTATCCGGGATTAAAGAAACTATTATTCAAATAGGAAACGGATTAAGTGATGGAGGAGTAGCGCTTGCGAAAATTGTTCCCGTATTGGTAGCAGTTAATATATTAGTCAATATGATTGGAATTACCGGAATAGCACCAAAGTTAAGTGGATTAATCTTGGAGGCAGGAGAAAATAATTTATTCTTAGCACTTTTTATTGCAACAATTATCCCTTTTATTTTAGGCACCTCTCTGCCCGTAGTCCCTACTTATATATTGTCTATTTCTCTTATTGCCCCTTCACTCTTTGGATTAGGAATTGATCCAATAGCCGTACATTTGTTCTTTATTTACTGGTCACTTTTAGGTGGCGTAACTCCTCCAGTATGCCTTACTGCTGTGGTTGCGGCGGGCCTTGCAAAAAGTAATTGGATTAAAACTGCATTTATAGCAATGAAACTCGGTATCGTAGCTTATATTATCCCCTATTTGTTTGTTTTTAATCCAGCACTTTTAGGTCGTAGTGATATTTTTCATGTTTTTACCTTTAGTGTTGGTGCATTTTTTGGTGCGATTTTCCTTGCCTATGCCTTTTTTGGTGATCTGAAAAGAGGTTTTTTAAGCCTAGTATTTAGAGTTTTGTATATAGTAATCGGATTTCTACTTATGTTCCCTAACCTTATCGTCTCTACCATAGGTATAGCGGTATTTATGCCTGTTTTTTTATGCCAACGTTTAATAATTCCAAGATTAGAAAACTATCCAAGGAAAAATAATGAAAAAAAGTTTTTGAGCTAAATTTCCCAATGTTCATTGATTTTTTTCAGAAAATGTTAAATAGAGCATTGGGAAAAATTAAAAAAAGAAAGGAGGTGAAAAAAATGATAAACAGAAAATTGAATGGACTGGGCTTTGTGCTTGCCCTAATTCTGTTGGTTAGTGTAATCATAGGTTATGCTTTGCCTAAAGAGGCTGTATATCTGAATATGGGTAGTACTTCCTCTACTTCAGGATTATACGCCTGGTGTGTAGCAGGTGCTTCAGTAATTAATAAGGCTGATAATAATATAAGGGTTACTGTAGTTGAAAGTGGAGCGGCTCTGGATAATTTAAGACGGATTAAAGATGGAGTTTTTGATCTTGGTTTTTGCGTAGATATTGCTTCAGCCATGCAGCTGTATAAAGGCATCGGTACTTTTGAAGGCGAAGGTTGGGAGCCAATAAGGTGGTTGTTTCTCAGAAATGCAATTATCAACAGGGTTTATGTCCGAGCTGATTCCGGGATCAAAACTTTTACAGACTTAAGAGGAAAGAAATTTTCTCCTGGTATGCCAGGTGCTTCTTCTACTAATAATTTTATCAATTTTGATAAAGTCGTAGGAAACGAAATTGATTTAATACCTGCAGCACTGGGAGACGCCATTGATTCACTTAAACAGGGTAAGATTGTTGGATTACAGAAGTCAAGCGGTTTAACCTCTTTAGATTCTTCGTTAATTGAAGTCAATTTAAGAACTCCCTTGGCAGCTATTGGTTATGGTGAAGATGATATAAAAAAGATAATAGCAGAATATCCTTATATCCTTTTCGCTGAAACACCAGCAGGCAGTATTTTAGAAATTCCCAATAATCCAGCGATAATGGAAGAAATAGTAGTAGTCGGAGCAGTTACTTCTTCAAAATTATCCGAAGAAGTTGTTTACGAGATTGTAAAAGCTTATGTAGAAGGCTTTGAAAATGTTGCAGCAGCATATCCAGGGATAATAGGGTTTGACCCAATTGGTGATGTCTTTGAGTCAGTTGCACCAGGTGGTGAAATCCCGATTCATGCCGGGCTTTACAAGTATTGTTTGGAAAAAGGGATCGAAGTGCCAGAACGTTTTATTCCACCGGAGTGTAAGTAAATAAAGAATAAATAAAAATGATTAACTAATTTGTTATATTAATAAGCGCGTTAGGAGGTGCTTAAAATGATGAACTGGAAAAAGCCAAGCATGTTTATTGTCATAACACTGTTATTGATTGCCTTTACTTCTGTAGTTCTGGCTACTGACCTCCAGGTACCCAGTCTTGTGGTGACGCCTATGAGTGGAGAGCCTGGGACTAAACTGACTTTTTACGGTGCTGGATTTATTCCGGGAGAGAAAGTCAGAATTCTTCTTACT
Organism: uncultured bacterium; assembly: GCA_965370465.1. Taxonomy (GTDB): domain Bacteria; phylum Actinomycetota; class Humimicrobiia; order Humimicrobiales; family Humimicrobiaceae; genus M55B120. Next base: position 3,462 of record CBDUUS010000136.1, read on the forward strand.
GTTGATGATGTGCCATACGCATTTGGTGAAACTGGAACCGGAGGAATTGTAACCGTTAATGAGAACGGTGCTTTTAAACTTCAGCCAAGAGGTGGAATTCCTAAAGTTCTACTTAAAGCAGGTGTATATACCATTGAAGTTATTGGAGATAAAGGTTCGAGGGCCACTACACCATTAGAAGTTTTGGAGAAGAAACAATAAAAGGTGAAAACTCAGTAATTGGCATAACAATTGTCTTATTGTAAAGACGATCTGGTCATGGGTTGTCTTTACAATAAGACTCCTGAATTACTAATTTTTTTAATTTATACATTTAAATTAAGTAATTACATTTAATCAGTATACAGACATTTTCTTTATCTGATATAAGGAGAATAATTTTTATCTTCTTATTAATAGTATATTATTTTAGGTAATGATAAAAAATGAAGTTAAGGAGGAAAAGAATTTGAGAAAATTATCAGTTTTAGTTTCAACTGGTAATTTAGGAGAAAATATCATTGAAAAGCCCTCATTTTACCAGGGACTTAAACACAATATAGATTTTTTAGCAGCTGATGCGGGATCAGCTGACGTTGGCCCCACTTTCTTGGGAGCGGATATGCCTCATAACCCTGTTAAATGGGAAGAACATGATCTTGAATTATTGCTTGTAGAAGGCAGACGTCGCAATATTCCTGTTATAATCGGTTCATGCGGTACAACCGGAACCGATAGATCTGTGGATCTGTATGCGGGGATAGTAAAGTCTTTGTCTGTAAAACATAAGCTAACA
>CBDUUS010000137.1:0-4215 GCA_965370465.1 uncultured bacterium
AATATTGACCTACATAATTTTTATTATATGATTTGTAGGGCAATTTAAAGTGCGCTTCTTGATGGGACTCTTGAAATGATTGGTAGAATCTATTTAATTCTTTCAAAAAGTGTTCGACATTTGTTACCTGGGGCTGGCAGAAGATTAGATCTCTTCAATCTCAATCTCGGGAAATGGATAGTGTTTTATGTTCTTAGTGACAAGAATCAGATCATAAATAAGAGCTGTCGCTCCTATAATAACATCAGTAGTCGCCAGTGTGATTCCTTTTTTTGAATATTTTCGCCTGAGTCTCCCGGCTGTTTTTGAGATATCCCTGGTCACTTCATAATAATAGAGGCTATTAATTAACCTGTTAGTCTTTTCTGTTTCCTTTTCAAGCATTCCAGAATATATCTCTGCGATATTTATGCAGCAACACCCGGCCGTATCGCCTTTCAGTCCTATTTTCTCCAGGTAGAAGCTAACCTTTTTATCACCTCTCAGGTGATCTATTATTACAGTAGTGTCAAGAAGATATTCTGCCATTAGTTAAAATTCATCCAATCTCTTCTTATCTTTTTCCCGTAAAGTCCTTACCCAGCTTTCAGAACCGTCACTTAATTCAGAATGGCTATTATCTTCCCAGGTTCCGGAAGTCTCCCTTACAGCTATTATATAGTTCAGTCTTTGTATTTCTCTTTTTATAGCCCTTGTGATAAATTGACTGCGCTTTCTCTTTCCTGAAAGTCTGTCTATTTCTCTTATAAGTTCTTCAGGAACCACAATGTGAGTTCTTTTTTTTGTTTCCATATTAAATACATTGCTATTTATCAAATGTGATTATAATGTTAACATATTATGGGATTTAATCAAGGAATGAATTCCGATTTGGAGTCTTTGGCCAACATTATATATTGGTACCTTATTAATAATGACCAAGAAAACCGGTAGAAATAAGTTCTCACACTGGCCAGGAATGGGCTATACATCCGGGCACTGGCAGCATCATCTTGCTGTTGGACACTATTCATCTGAATAGCATAGTAATCAAGAGTAAGAGCTGATCTTTTTTACTTTGATATCCGAAATCAGTCTGTTTACTGTTTCTATTTCAAACTTTCCCGGGATCCTGCTTAAAATGTTTGCATTTCCACAAGCGGTAGCAAACTTCAATCTTTCCTCAATACTATAATTCTTTTTCAGCGAGTATATAAGACCAGCATTTACTGAATCTCCGGCCCCTATCTTATAAGGTCCTCCTGTATCAGGCGGGGTGATTTTATATGTTCCTGTCCTGTCAAAATAGGTGGTATCTTCAGAACCGTTAGTTACCATTATCATCTTTATGCCTTTATTGAGTAAATCAGCTATCAGTTTATCCGGTTTTATCTTGAAATATCTTTTGCATACTTCAGTAATTTCATAATTATTTATTTTTACTATATCCGGAAGAGCAAGCATCCCGTAATAGAGGGCCCGTCCCGAAGTATCTAAAAATGTCTTTATTTTATCTGTTTTTAATATTTCTATTATCTTCTTATAGATCCCTGGGTCAGTTTTGGCGGGCAGACTGCCCGAGATGATTACATATTCTGGTTTTGGTCCAAGTCTTTTTAATGTGGAGGTTAAAGAATTAATTTCATCTTGATGTATTAGCGGTCCCTGCTCATTAAACTCGATTAATTTTTTGCTCTCTCTTTCAACCACTTTTATGTTTACTCTTATATTATCTCTTATAGGAATAAGCCTGGATTTTATTTTTTCTTTTTCTAACAACTTTTTCATGTCATCACCGAATAGACCGCCACAGAAAGCAATGGCTGTATTGTCGATTTTAAGACAGTTTAGTGCTCTGGAAGTATTGAATCCTTTGCCACCTGCCGAGACTGATTTTAATTCAGTCTTATTGATACTGTCTTTATTTATGACATCAGTAGTAATAATTATATCCAGTGCTGGATTTAAGGTAAGTGTATATATCATTTTTTAGTATCAATATTAATCTTTTAAATTCTCTTCTAAAAATTTATTTTCTTTTTCCCTGTCCCAATAATTTACCATCTTCAAATCTGTCTGTTTGATATGTGGATATAAGATGGCTTTTCCCTGAATTTGATTATTTTTTATCATATGCAGGACTTTTACTGCATTATCAATGCTTCCTACCGCTGCCACATAATTTCCTGCATCTATATCATTATTTTTAATAGCCTCAAGAGTCTCAATATAGTCTCCCGGATCGCCGCCAGAAGAACCAGCAACTTTTATTTCTTCATAATGCACTTTCATATTGTCAATATTTAAAATGGAATCTCCTTTCGGCAGACCTCCGAATAAGCTTATGACTCCGCCAAAACCGAGCCAGTTAAAAGCTTCCTGCTGAACCTGCTTGATTCCTACTGCCAGTATTATGTCATCAGCCATTCTGCCGTCTGTAATATCAGTCAATAAATCATATATCTTATCCGGGGTCACCGTTATAAGTTTTATTCCCTTTTCCTCTGCCTTTGGCTTTAGTATCCTATTAACCCGGCTTAATCTTTCTTCTAAAACATCATTTACTATTAAAACCCTGGGTCTAAACCGCATTGCCAGCTCGATATGTATTAATCCCATAGCACCGGCTCCCACGATTATGCAGACCCCGTTTTCTTTTATCCCCAATTTTGCATATCTGGAAGACTGTGGGGAATCCTTATAAATATGAACATTACGGGTTTGTGCAGATATAACGCAGGAGATAGGCTCAGCCATTGATACAGCAAAATAAGGCATATCATCATCTGGCAAAGGGATAAGGCAATTTCCTTCCATGACTTCTTCCTGGATCAATATATATTCTGCCAACAGGCCGGACAGGGTATACCCAACTGCTGTTTTTTCCATACCTTTACCATTATTATTATACCTTTCAAGATGGTTTATCGGTCCAAGGTCAACAGCCGGCTGAATTCCATAACGTTTACCTGTTGAATACTTGTCTTCGAGCCCGCTTCCAACTTTTATTATTGTGAGAGAACCTTCATCTCCCAGGATAGCCGGCCACTTTACCGGATCCCATCCATTTAAATATTTATGATTTGCACCCAGCTGGATTATTTTTAATATTGATGTACAAACGCCTGCAGCATCTACCCGCGCTAACAGCTGCTTCGGTCCTGGCTCCGGGACTGGCACCTCTTTTGTTATAATATTTTCAAATCCCACTCCGGATAATACTGTTGCCTTCATAGTCTCCGGGACTCTATAATCTTTAAAATCATTTTCGTATTTTTCAAGCTTTCTCATATGTCTATCCTTTTATTTTATATAATACTTTAATTTCTTCTGAATATTTCTTACACTTCCTGATTATATGCCTGTGCTTGTCCCTGTTAAATCCACATACATTTACAAGCATATACTCTATGCCATTTTTAAAATATTTTTCAACAAACTCAATATCCCTGTCAAATATATCGCCTGATTCATCAACAGCTCTGAAATAGAAACCGCAAACCAGAGCATAAAGGATTTTATCCACATCCATATTGTGCACCAGTCCCATTTTTATAGCTCCGGCCAATCTGTCCTCTGGCCCTAATTTTCTTATCATATCTCTTCCAACTCTATAAATCGTATCCCCCAGAGCCTTATTGGTAAATCTTTTCAGTAAATCATCAATATGGCCCTCCAGATCTTTTTTTGTAAACTCGCCGGGGTATTCTTTCATTAATATCTCTGCTGCCTGCATCATCGTCCCCCTGGTCCGGTCATATAATTCTTTTACAGCAAGTGCCTCATATAGATAGATAAATTCCCTATCATATAAATAACCCGGATATGAGATCGCTGCATGCCCCAGATTATGAATAAATAATTTCCTGTCGACCCATGCCTTCATATTGTCTTTTGGGTAAAGACCTTTGACATCAGGTATTGGATTTTTAAAAGCTTTTTTATCCAGGATAAGATTATTATAAGGTTCAGCGAAAATCTGTAATATATCTGTCTCCATGTCTTCTTTTGTCATTATGGGGACCATTTTTCCGATACTGGTCTCTACAAACCCGGCTAATCTATTTAATGGATAATCATTACCTGTGATTTTAGATAATTCCTTCTTAAAATATTCCGCTGCATCCCGCATGTTCAATGCAATTATTATATCGAGAGGGAGATTTTTATCCCTCTCATACCTCTTGACGAGTCCTCCGGCTATTAGAGGAATAATATGGGGCAAAGCATTATTAC
>CBDUUS010000138.1:0-4207 GCA_965370465.1 uncultured bacterium
CTGTCCAATATCCGATGTCCAGGGATATCCGATTATAGTCAGCGAATCCTGTATCTCTACCGTAGATGAATCACCTATAAGCACTGAGGAGAGGGCCCTTCCGGTCTGTGGCTGTATCCTTATAATAGCGAGATCTCTCTGCTCAAATCCGCTAAAGTCTATGAGCTCGGCACGAATGAATGTATCTACACTGCTGGGATCATCCGGTATTCCGGCATTAGCGGTATTAAACTGCACATATACCTCCATATCATAGTCTCCGCCGTCATAGCCTTCCACCTTTATATTCTCATAAGCCCAGTTCCAGTCTGCATCGGTCCATTCGCTTGTATTAATGTAATCATCAAGATATGTCCATATGAGGTCATACTTAAAATCGGCGGCACTTGTCTCTACCATATGCCCTGCTGTTACAATATGGCCAGTATCAGGATTTACAGAGAATCCTGTTCCGACATAAGCCAGATAATATGGATCACTCCAGATATTATCCCATGGATCAAGAACATATCCCCAGAAATATGTGGTTATAAAGCAAACCGAGGGCTGAGTCAGTATGACTTTATCCTGCGATGTCAGTTCATATGTATCGGGTTCTGCATTAATGATCCCGGCAAAACTAAGTATCATTGCCAGCACCATTACAAAGACAGCCACCTTTAAAATCTTCTTTACCATTACTACTCCCTTTATATTTTATATTATTTTTTAATCTTGATTTACTAGAATTATATTTTTTTTTCCTTATATCGTCAACAAACATTAAGATTTATATGCTGATTTGTATAAAAACTTACAAAAAAATTTATTAAATCCCCTCCAAGCATCAAACCGATGAGTGATTGTCCCTGCATCAGGTATCTATTCACTACTGCAGGCCGCTATCCTGCCAGTATTTTATTATAATATTCCACATATTTATCTATTATCCTGCTGCTGTCAAAGGCTTTTGCCCTCTTCCGCGCAGCTTTCCCCATTTCAGTCCTTCTCTTTTTACTGGCAAGAATGGAAATGGCTGTCTTACTCATCTTCTCTATATCATCCGGATCGCATATATAACCGCTTATGCCATCTTCTACTACCTCCTTTAGTCCTCCGGTAGAAGTGCCTATCACTGGTACCCCGCAGCTCATAGCTTCCAGAGCCGAGAGTCCAAAGCTCTCACTTTTTGAAGGAAGCATATAGAGATCGCTGATACTGAGAAGCGGTATGATATCATCCTGCCTTCCCATGAAAATAACCTTATTGTCAAGACTGAGCTTTGATACCATATTCCTGATCTTGCACATCTCGGGCCCATCTCCCACAAGCAGAAGTTTTGATTTGATCCTGCTGCTTATATTACAGAATATTTTTATTATGCTGCCGATCCTTTTTACCGGCCTGAAATTAGATATATGTATAATTACCCTTTCGCCAGGTTCAATAAGGCTTGTATCCCTGTAGCTGCTGCTCCTTTTATAGATCCCGGTATCGACAAAATTATAGATCACCTCCATATCCCTGCATATATTAAAAGTATCTAATGTGGTCCTTCTAAGGAATTCAGATACACATGTCACGCCATCACTCTGTTCTATGCTGAATTTGGTCATACTGTAGAAAGAGTGATGATTTCCCACCAGTGTGATATCTGTGCCGTGGAGAGTCGTTACTATTTTTATTTTTTCATCTCCTACTATCTTTCTGGCAAGATATGCAGAAGCAGCATGAGGCATTGCATAATGGACATGAAGGATATCAAGCTTCTCTGACTGGATTATCTCAGCCATCTTTACGCTTAATGAAAGACTGTATGGAGGGTATTTAAACAATGGATACTCCAGCATCTCTACTTCATGGAAAAAGATATTCTTATAATATCTGTCGAGCCTGAAAGGCATCTCATAGCTTATAAAGTGGACATTATGGCCCCGCCTGGCAAGTCCCATACCAAGCTCTGTAGCGACTACTCCGCTGCCTCCATAGGTCGGATAACATGTAATGCCGATATTCATTTTAATGATCTCCGCTTTCTGGTTTAATATATTATAAATATACAGGTTCTTTCTGTCCGGAACCTTCTTGATATAATTTATATTTGATCCGGCCGGTCATCTCAGATAGTCAAAAAACTTTATTGGATCATCTACCTTTATACTGTTTTCAATATAATAGGGTTCGCCGAACTTTGCTTTTATCTTGAGCCCCATGCACTGATGGCGGCTATTTATTATGTCAAAGAAATGTTTTGAGGCAATATGTGTCATGACCCTCTTATCCGTATTGCTATAGAATTGAGATCTATATGCTGCTACGGCCCTGGATTTCTCATCATAATAGTCTGATATATCCATTATAAAACCTGGCCTGAATTCATATTGCAGCATATAATTTAATACTATGGCAGGCCTATAGAAATCCATATCTGTCTTAAACTTTTCCAGCCCCGAAATAAAGATAGCATCCCTTAAAAGCTTTGAGGCATTTTCATGGTCCGGATGCCTGTCTATATGATAGGGAGTAAGCACCATCTTTGGCCTGTACTTTCTTATTGAATCAATGACCTTTCGGCGGCTGGACCTGTCATTTATTATATTGGCATCCTCAAGCTCCAGATTTTCTCTTATATCCAGTTTTAATATCCTGGAAGCTTCATCTGTCTCGCCTGCCCTTGTTTCCGGATCACCATTTGTAGATAGCTCGGCCCGGGTCAGGTCTATTATGCCTGTCCGGTAGCCACAGTCCTTTAACTTGAGAAGCAGTCCCCCGCAGCCCATTTCTGCGTCATCCGGATGAGGGCTGAAAGCCAATATATCCAGAGCAATATTATTCTTCATTTTTGTTCACCTCTATTAAAATAGAGAAATCTATGTCCCGGGTCCAATGGTTCAAAGCTGTAGTATAGGCCGCTTATCATATCCATACCATATTTATTTAAATAATAAAATATATTTATCATCCTCTCCTGAAGTTTCCCATCCGGAAAAATATTTAAATGTACTTTACTGGTATCATCAATTATATGCTGATTCTGCTTTTTCAATTTTGAATATAATTTTTTTGAGAGGATTCTTAATTCTTTATCTACATTTCTTTTTATCCTGTCAAAGGCATTTTCTGGATCCATTCCATATATTTTTATTTTACTTTCAGCATCTTCTATCTTTTTATCGATCCCTTCCGGCAAATCTTCAAGAAGTCTCTCTGTTTTTTCGGTCCCCTTCCCTCCCAAAACAGACCTCATTACATCACCCTTTTCTTGAGATATCAATATATCTGTCATATCAGGCTTCCTTAATATTTTTTCTATCCTGCTTTCTATTATTGTTGCAGAAAATCTTGGGTATATCACAGGCAGCTCTATGCCGAGGTATTTATACACTCCTGCTAACTGAGTAAAATAGCTCACCTCTCCCGGACCGCATACAGTAGCGGCCACAGGGAAAAGGCTGTCCTGGATAAGGGGGCGGAGCACTACATTCCAGCTGACAGCTAAGGGACCGGTCTCTGCAAGCTCCAATAGTTCTTCCCTGCTATAATCCTTATCCCCTATCTTAAACATCCCTCCGGCCATTATATTGATTTTTTTTCTTTTATTGCCAATATTGTAGAAAAAGTCCAGTGAATCTTTTTGCGGATCGATCTGGGCATGATAACCCGATCTTATCAGTTCCTCTCCTCTGCCTGAGATTAGATCATTGATAGTTTCGTGTTCTTCAATATCTTTTTTCAGGAAAGCGGAACCCATTTCTTTCAGGCGCTTATCAGATGGATCGATGATGACCGGCCCCCACTCTGAAAATAGCTTTAAGACTATTGAAGAAAATAACTGGCCCGGGCCTATCCCGCCACCGGTCCCCGCCTTTTCGGACAGGTAAGAAAGGGTGTCCGTCAGCAAAGTCCGCACTTCCCCACTGAGTCCGCCGGGGATAAGAGCATTTATTTCATTTAAAACATTCTCATAATCACTTAAAGGCAGGAATATATTTGATAGCCTCGCACCGGCTCCGGTACTCTCCATATTTATTTTTACCTGCCTGTACCGGCTATCTATCATTCCCAGACTATCGGCCTGCGGGGACCAGCTGTCATCAGAAGCATTCCAGAAGCACGGCACAACAGGTGTTCCGGTCCTCTCTTCAATATATTTGCTTAATCTGAGCACAGTTATGATCTTATATATTATAAAGGCCGGCCCGGTAAAAAGTCCCGGCTGCTGCCCTCC
>CBDUUS010000139.1:0-4207 GCA_965370465.1 uncultured bacterium
ATTGTACAGACAATCACACCCATGACCGCATATTCTTTTCCATATTCTTCTATTAACTTTTTTGATGGTTCATAGCGGGATTCATCTGTAGGATCAGGCGGTACATAGGTATCAATGGCTCTATCATCTGTTAAAGGATGATTTGATATCTCTGTATATTTTCCAGCTTTCTTATTGGTTCCATATTCAACAATTTTCCAGTCAATACCCCACTCACATGTATAATCTTTTTCAAGACTTTTATAATAAGAGTTTGCAAACCCCTGGGCAGTAAGCAATACGTCATTACCAATCCTTAATTCAAGATCGTGCTCAGTGCCGCCATGAGGGTTGAACAGGTCATCCTCTATTCCAAAATGCTTACGCAGCCTATTTGCAAATTCAGGTGTAAAACTTGCTATCCTGGGTATTCTATCAGGTTCTTTATGATCTAATGCTGTTAATATTCTTTCTTTTGAGTTCATTTCTTTCCTTTGGGCTTATAATGATTTCTACTTACCCTTTTCTCCTATTATCTACTTAATATTTTCTATATTCTTTAAAAGCCTCAAACATAGCCAGAATATTTTCGGGCGGGACATCGCCCTGAATATTGTGAACAGCACTAAATACAAATCCTCCCCCTGCCGCAAGGTCATCTATTCTTTTTTTCACTTCCTCGCGGACATCATCAGGTTTCCCAAAAGGAAGGATGTTCTGAGTGTCGCACCCGCCTCCCCAGAAAACTATATCATCGCCAAATTCTCTTTTAAGTTCCCTTGTATCCATATCTTTTGCTGATATTTGAACCGGGTTTAATATATCAACACCTATGTCAATAAAATCAGGTATAAAATTTTTTGTCGCTCCACAGCTGTGGTAAAAAATCTTTGCATCTGTTTTTTCTTTTATAGCACTTAATAATTTTTTGTCTTTTGGCTTTATTAATCTTCTATATGTTTCAGGAGATATTAAAGAACCAGTTTGAGTAGCAATATCATTCCAGTAAATAAATACTTGAATATATTTTCCAACTTCATCAAGGTACCTTGCACAATTCTCTATATATAAATCTGTAATCTTTTCCATCACTGCATCTGCAAACTTCTCATTTGCTGCAATACTGGTAAGAAAGCGCTCCAGCCCCATTATTCTCGCAGGTTGTTCAAATATCCCTCCGCCAAAAATCGCAGTCCCCGCAATTGCATATTCTGTGTTATTATAAAGATATTCTGCTTTCTCTCTAATCTTCAATATAGACTCACGGGTATCAAGTTCGGGCCATTTATAGTTTTTGAGGTCTTCCATATCAATGCTGTTGATCGGAAATTCTACCCAATCAAAATAATGGCCATTATTTTTAGGCATTTGTAATTTTGAGCCCCATCTATCATAAAAGTAATAGTACTTTTCATCACTAAATATTTCTTGATCATCTGAATTGACATAATTGGTTTGAGCCATGCGGACATCTGCACCAAGCTTTTTTAGCAGAGTTTCGTCAAGATAAGGAAGCTGCTGGACATAGTCAAATATTTTTATATCTTCAATTTTCATGCCAAGAAATTTTTTTAAATTAGCGTACGCATCCTTATGTATAGAAGTAATAATCGTACCGCCTAAATCAAATGGGATGCAGTCAGGCTCTTTATGATTTAAAGCAGTAATAAGCCGCTCTCTGGAATTCATAAAATAATTCACCTCTTTTATAATTCCTCTTCACGCAAACATTAACTCATATGATATTAAGAAATTTAAATCACACGGTTAGAACAATTTTTAAAATTATTTATCCAAATAAGTCTTTTTAGGAGTCTGGTAGACTGATTTTACAAATTTACAATTACCTGATTTTTTGCATATTTATTTTTTTATAAAACCAAATAGCTTTTTGCGAAAACTTATTTTCTTGCCCATTAATGCATAAATTGTGAGAGCTGTAACTATAACTACTCCAAAAATGAATTTTGTCCAAAATCCAGAAATTCCGCTTGAAACAATTCCAGCCTCCAAAGATCCCATAATAATAGAACCAATAAAAGTTCCAAATATGGTTCCGATCCCGCCAAAGACAGAAGTTCCGCCAATAAAGACAGCAGCTAGTGATTTCATCAGATATCCTTCCCCTGTGGATGGCCAGAAGTACAGCACTTCCAGGGTAGCAAGAATACCGGCGAATGCAGCAAAAAAACCCATCTGCATAAAAGCAATGGTCCTGACTTTTTCAACATTTACACCCATCATCCTGGAGCTAACTACATTATCACCAACGCAAAGCAGATGGGTGCCAAACCTGTGCCGGTTTAAAATTACCGCAAAAACTATTGCAATTACAATAGCCCATACTGCCTGAGCGGGAACAACATCCCCTATTCTTCCAACAAGAACTTTGTATAAAACTGACCCCTGAGTATCAACAAGGCTTAACCCGATACCTCCACAAGCTATCATAACCAGGCCCCGCCATAGATACTGCATTCCTATTGTAACTATCAATGATGGGATCCCGATCCTAACTATAAATATGCTGTTTATAAATCCTGCAAGCAAACCGGTTGCCAGGCTGCAGATCAGTGCAAGATAAATATTGCCAGATTGGTTAAACACTGCTGAAAACACCCAGGCACAAAAACCCATCACAGAAGGAAAGGAAAGGTCTATATCACCTAATATAATAATCGGTGTTAAAGCTATAGATAAAATAGCTGCAAAGGGGATAATCGACATGAAGGCATAATAAATATTATAGCTTAAAAAAGTCCTGGGATTTGCAATAATAAATGCTAAAAAGACAAGGAGCAATACGCAAAATATGCTTATTTGTAATTTAGATTCAGTTATTTTCAATTTAATTTTATCTAACATCTGTTCCTTTCATATCACAATTACATCTTCCATCAAATTAACATAGTTTGGCTAATTTATTTATGCATTTGCATATGAGTCAATTAATTTTCCATGTTTAGCCACATATTCCAGATTTTCGATGAGTTTATCCATCGTTATGTCTTTTTTCCAAATTGTACCAATCACTTTTCCACGATCCAGGATCACAAATTTGTCTGCTACTGCATAAACATGATATATACTGTGAGTAATAAAAATGCTGGACTTCCCATGTTCTTTTATTCCCTTGCAAAAATTTATTACTTTATTGGTTTCTGAAAGTGAAAGATTGTTTGTCGGCTCATCTAAAATAATTAGCTCTGCATCAAAATAAAGTGCTCTTGCTATTGCTATTCCCTGTTTCTCCCCTCCAGACAGCCCGCTAACATTTAGATCAGCTGTCAGCCCTTTTTGGGTAAAACCAATCATTTTTTTTAACATATCAATAGTATCTTTTTTTGATTCGGCAATTTTAAGAAAACCAGTACGCCCATATACCTTTTCCCTGCCTAAAAACAGATTCTTCCATATGCTTTGTTTTTCAGCTAATGCCCTGTCCTGATAAACAGTTTCAATACCGATATTTCGTGATTTTTCAACATTATGCTTTATCAGCTCTTTGCCTTTCCAAAATATCTTTCCCTCATCCTGCCTTGCGACACCTGTCAATATCTTTATAAGCGTGGACTTACCAGCCCCGTTATCACCTATCAACCCGATTATTTCATTGTTCTCAACTTCAAAATCAACTCCATCTAACGCAGTAACTCCCCCAAAGGATTTATGGATATCTTCCATTTTTACTAAAGACGGAGTTACTCCCGAAGTTGGAGAAGTTACTGCGTTATTTTTCATATTTTACCTGATCCCTTCCGCTGCCAAACCTTCTAAAGCTTCAACATTACTTGCATCTACAAATCCACTGCCTGTATCAATATGAAGTCCTGAGAACAAATATTCCTTTGTTAAGCAAACCTGAAGAATTGGCAAATAACCCTGCAGCCATGGCTGCTGGTCCAATACTAATCCCAGATATCCGGATTTGATTGCATCCACAGAAGCTGCTGAAAGGTCAAACCCTGCAAATTTTATATCACCTGGATCAAGGTTAGACGCTTTAGCATATGTGGCTACTGTTGCTGTAAGTCCGCCATGGTCCGTTATAATTAACTTTACATCCGGCTTTGATGCTATATAGCCTGTTAGTACTGGCGTACCCAGACTTGCGTCAGTATTAATTTCATCAGTAATTTCCAGATAGTCTACCGTTAGCCCTGCTTCTTCCAAACCATCTATACAGCCTTTTGACCTTAAGCCACGTGTTTCCTGGGACAATAGCCCC
>CBDUUS010000140.1:0-4206 GCA_965370465.1 uncultured bacterium
CAATGCCACACCGACATCAGTCCCGTTTACTATAGATTCAAAAATATTCATTCCCAGCAGCCGCGCCCACTCGGTACCTGTACTTGCAACAAAGCTGTCTACTGCCCGCGTAAGCTCTTCAGTGCTCCTGTAATTTTTTATAACAAGGCTCAAATGAAAAAGGCTTCTTTTTGAATGGGGACAGCCGGTAAGTGAAAATATAGTGCCGTCTATTGCAGCTATCATATTCAAACTGTTTATTCTGTACATACCGGTAAGCTCTGTTACAAGCGATTCTGCCTCGTAGCTGCCCTCAAGCTGAAGGCTGGCAAGCCTTACCCGCAAAATCATATATGGAAGAACCCCTAAAAGTACCGATATCAGAATAGAAAAAGGACCTCCGCCAAAAAAACTAAATAATATGAAAAAAGATAGTAAGAATATAAAGGCAGTGACAGAGATAAAAATATATACATTACTATCTTTGCTCCTGCCAAAATTAAGATGCAGCAGTTGCCTCAGGTGAGCTATAAATATGTTTTCACTCCTGTCCTTAGTATCTTTTCTGGACCCGTTATATCTGGAGCTTCTCTTAAATAGCCCCATCAAATACCTGCCAAAAAATAGCCACACACCTGCAAAAAACATAGCGTACAAAATAACTGTTACTGCTATATCAATAATTTTAGTCATAACCGGTAATCTCCTTACCACTGCTCAGAGTAAAAAGGAATAACAACCCTTTCCCCTTTCATGGGAAACTTTAGAGACAGCTTTTCAAGTTCATTTTTAAAAGATAAAAATGAGTTATAATTTTCCTCCCGGGCTATTGCTTCTTTGTCAGCTCCAATATCCGAGTCAAAGGTCCAGCTGTCGGTCTTAAAATCATATTTTAAAATCTGATGTATGGAAATTCTGTAACTTCTGTGGTTATATCTCATCTCATAGATCCCTTTTAATCTTTTTTGGGACCGGTCCTTAAGCTGTATAAACTCAAATACATAGTGAAAGCTTTTAGCCACTTTAATTATGGTATGGGACAGTCTCCCTCCGCGGGCATTTACAATCATATTTGCAATATCATATGGAAGATCTGATACATCAGTTAAATGTACGGTGCTTTTACAGTGCCTCGTCCCCCTGTTTGCAATATCCACCATAAGGCCCAGCATATTCCCGTCCCTGGCCTCTCCGCAAATAATATAATCCCCGTCTGAGCGCATGAGCTGCTTCGCAATATTTTTGAGCCCGTCTCCATCTGCAATAAGCTGCATTATAGGCGATCTTGCCATGAGCCTGTGCAGGGGTATTTCAGCATTGGTCTCAATTAATACTCCTTCTAGATCCGGGTCCTCAAGCATCTCAAATATAGTAAGCATCGTAGTCTTAGCGGTCCTTACTGCTCCGCAAAACAGGATATTAAATCCGACTTTTGCAAGGCTTTCCAGTAACTTAATGGCACTGCCTGGAATTGTCCCTCTTCTTGCCTGTTCTTCTAATGTATATTTTTCCACGATATACTTACGAAATACCATGATATGCTGTCCGGGTTTTGTCAGCGGATGATCATATATAGTGACCCGCTCCCCTGAATGCATGAGTATTTCAATATTGGGACTTGCCTGCGAGATCTCGGGGGTAAGTAGCAGCAGTGCTTTTTTCAGTGCACTGAACCTCTCCGGAGATATTTTTTGCTCCTGAAGGACCATTTTGCCGCCAATCATAAAATAGATCCTATCCCCTATTATTTTTGCAGATGAGCTTTCAGCCATATCCATCCAGCTGCTTATTCCGGCAAGGCCCCATACTTCATGAAAGATCCCATCAGTTAAACTCCTGTAATACTTCGGAAAGGGGTATTTTAATAGATGGTTTTCACTTAAGTATTTTTCTATGATATCTTTAAAGTAATTTACGTGGTCTGCCATCCCTATTATTGCTTTTGTCTGCCTCTCAAGAATTTTTTGTTCATCTCCCCCGCTCTCTTTCCACTGCTTTTCAAAATGTGCTTGAACGGCTTTGCAAAGACTGATAAATTTATCATTTTCACTAAAGACAAAGCCACTGTCCATCTTGTTTATCTTGCCGGTAAGGCTCTCTATATAATCATCGATATAAAACTCACCGGCGCCTCCGCCATTTTTAGGGACTGCCAAATCACCTTCCCTGCTGCCCTTTTTATCTTTTAAGATCAACTTTTCCATTACTTTACCCAACCAAATAATTTACTAAATAATTTACTGATACTGCTGCTTCTTTTTTTAGATTCTAAGATCTCCATCTTTAATCTGTCCGCAATAGTATATGCAATCCCTTCAATTGAATTTGCGCAGTACCGGTCAAGCTCTGATAGAGTCTTTTTATCCCTTTCAGCAATTAGACCCGGTATATAATCTACAAGCGATATAACACCTGATAGGTGCATGCGGTAGTCTCTGGCCAGATCGACTTCGGCCTTAAGTTCATCAGAAACTATATATTTATTTATAATCATATTAAAATCAGCTGCAGCTATCCCCAGATGGGAGAATATCTGATCTTCCAGTTTTCTAAAACTATTAAAATACTTATCGCTCTGGGTGGTTACAAGATATTTTAGCCCGCTTGAATTTAATCCGCCTATGCTCATCCCTGTAGCGCGGCTCCCGCAATTAAGCAGGACTGCATCAAAAGTCTTAAGAGACAGACTTGTTAGCTTTTCAATATGTTTGGGGTGATAATGCCTTATCTTTGAAATATTATTTTCGCCGGGTAAGATAAAAAGACTGCCGCTTTTTATACATGCGGCTTTTAACTCCTCCGGTGAGAGTATGCTATTGGCCAGCCTGTCTTTAATTTCTGGCAGCCCATAACTTCCACTTCCGGCCTTTATATAATCTACCCCCTCTTCTCCGCTAAGTACGAGAAGTGCTACGTCTTTACCGGTAATACCGGCAAGACTTTTGGCAACAGATTGGCTTACCATGCTTACCCCGCATCCCGGCCCTGCTCCAAAAAAACCAGTGACATTTTTTAATGGCAAATCTCTGTCAATTGTAGCTTCACAGATCCTGCTGGCTATCTGCGCTCCTGTAAGCTGAGGTGGAAGTACAATCACTCCATAAGAAGACAGGTTCTTATAAATGCTTAAATACGAGTCGCGGTCGCTTGAAATATAAAAATTACTTTTGACCTGTTTAAAGTAGACAGAACAGTCCTGAAAATACTGGCTATAGGAAATAGTCCTGTCGTCAACAATTAAAATATCTATATCATCCGGCACCCTGGCCCCGCTGCTTTCTGAAATAGTAATACCGGAAAAATATCCGGTTTTTAAAAGATTGGACCTTAACAGGTCATTTTTACTTATAATTAAAACTTTTTTCTTCTTCAATTTTTACCCCGGCTAAATACGGTTGTCTTTATATAAAATAATGAATTTGTAATTATTTTCTGCCAGAGTCTGCAAGTACGATATGCCTTCAAGCTGTGCAATTATCTCGACAGTGGCAATTTTTGAGCTGCCATCATATCTCTCCTCCTCTGAGACTGTCACTACTTCCCTGTTGCCCGAATCCTTAAGATATGCAATAACAGCTTCCAGAATATAATTCTCTGCTACCTCTTTTGATGTACCGGAAATATCTTCCCCTCTTTTCACACTTGTGCTGCTTCCCGCCTCTATACTTTCATCTTTTTCATCTGGCGTTTTAACCGGGTAAAAATAAATAGTGTCCCCGCTTCGCAGTGAGTTGGGTAATGTAATTATCCACTCATCCGGGATAGTAAAAATATATTCATCTGTGGCCAAAACTATACTTTCATTTTCAAAGTATGTTTGGTTTAGCTGACTGCGCCCCGGGATAAAATGAGCTGCCTTTTTCCCAATGACAGAAGCCTTATCTGTTATAGCTTCCTCTATTATGGTACCTGCGTCTATGCTTTTAACTCCCAGCATATCAGCCGTAATAGTGGTACCTGCTTCCACACTGTCGGCCATTACTATTACCTGTCTGTAAAGAAAATGCTCCCTTCCCTCTGTTTCCCAAAAAAATACCAGAGAAGCGGAAACCAGTATAAATACCACTCCTGCTACTGCTATAATTTTACTTGCCTTAAATCTTCTGTATTTAAATTTTGCACTCAATTTGACCCTTTCTTTCCGACTCTAAAAAACTTTAAACGAAAATTTTTTAGTCTTCCCATTACTGATCTGCTGCCATGGCCCGGGATAGGTTTCTCTAAAAA
>CBDUUS010000141.1:0-4199 GCA_965370465.1 uncultured bacterium
AATATTTTCTGTCGCTTATATGGGAATCGATCAATCTGCCAAAATTTTCATTACCATCAGTCTGGTTAGAAAAAAGCATAAAGCGCCGGAGGTCCTTATTTGAAAGTACTATTTCCTTGAACTGCCGGTCCGATAATCCCAGAGGGTTGAAGATGACATTATATTCCTCATCTATGATAGTTATTTTAGTTCCCAGGATATTTTGAAATTTATCCAGTAGGCCTGATGACTGAAGATCGGCGACTGCGGCTGAAGTCCCGGAATAATTCTGGCTCACAAAATCTGAAAATTTTTTATTCTGGGCAGATATCTCTTCAAGCCTGGCATTTCTGTTATTGATCAAGAAAACCCGGGTAAAAAAGAAAGCAGTGAAGAATATTATAATAAAAAGGGTTATAGCGACAGTAAATGTTATTTTTTTCCTGATGCTAAACTTTATGCTTTTTACTTTTTTTTTCTGCATATCATTCATTTAAAAAATTTAACCTGTAACCTGCCGACCATATAGTCTCGATAAAGATACCTTTTGGATCTCCCAGCTTTTTTCTTAGTTGTTTTATATGCACATCAATAGTGCGGGATTGGCCGTAGAAATCAAATCCCCAGATATTCTGCAACAGGGAATCCCTGCTTATTACTATGCCCTTATTATCGGCCAAATAGACCAAAAGCTGGTATTCTCTATTGGTAAGCCTTATTTCTTTCCCACCCGCAAGGACGATCCTTGAATCAAGATCGATTTCCAGCATTATTTCCCCTTTGACATTTATGTCTTTTTTGCCCAGTTTTAACTTTAATATATTTGTATCGGCATGATTCTTATCAAGCTCTTTTCTTCTAAAAATCGCTTTTATCCTTGCCGCCAGCTCGCGCGGGTTAAAAGGTTTGGTAAGATAATCATCTGCCCCGATCTCAAGCCCCAATATTTTATCTATATCTTCATCTCTGGCAGTCAGCATGATTATAGGGACACTGCTGGACTCTCTTATTTTTTTGCATATTTCCGTTCCGCTGATATCAGGCAGCATTATATCCAGAATGACAAGGTCATAATTCGTATTCTTTGAGAGCATTTTCATTCCGGCTGTACCATTTCCTGCAGAATCAGTATTCATGTTTTCTTTTGAAAGAAAATCGGATACCAGATTCCTGATCTCAGGATCATCGTCGATTATTAATATTTTTTTCATGATAAACATATATTTTTATAGTTCCATACTTCATTTTACAAAATTATAGTTACTGCTATTTCCCGGTGATCCGGTGGAAGTACTCCAGAAATTTAGTAAACTGCACCTCTTTATCAAAATTTTCTTCCATTAGCCTGCGTCCATTCCTGCTTATCTTTTTATAAGCTGCTCTGTCTGACCACAATTTGGAAATGGCCCCTGCCAGCTGTCCGCTTTTACCGGGTTCTACCATATATCCTGTTTCGCCGTCTTTTACAATTTCCGGGACCCCGGCCATTTTGGAAGAGATAACTGGTACACTCATAGACATAGCTTCAAGCAATACATTTGGCAGCCCTTCTTTGTATAGGCTGGAAAGCACAAGAATATCGATCCTTTCAAAAACATACATGGGTTCCTGTGTAAACGGGAAAAAGGTCACATTATTATCCAGTCCCATTTCCAGGACCTTATTTTTTAGCATCTGTTCATCCGGTCCTTCACCAACGAGGATCAAGTGCAGGTCCGGAAAAGGACCTCTGACTAACTTTGATACTGCCTCTAATAAAACGGCCTGTCCCTTTCTTTCTTCGAACATTCCCACATTACCCAGTACAGGGGAAGCATTTTCCGGCAGGGGATACCGCTTGAAGGAATCTCTTTTTCTTTCTTCATTTGAAGTAAAGCGGCTCACTTCAGTTCCCTGATATATTAATTCTGTTAGATCATCAGGAATTTGATAAGAGTCAATCAGGTATTTATATGTAAAATCAGTGATCGCGATCACAGTTGAGCGGATCGATTCATCCGGAAGGTAGAACTGTCGTTTATATTCCGGGACAATGGTGCCTGTTTTGGGAATGAGAATTGTGCCGATATTATTTTCCTTAATGCATTCACCGGCAAAAACCGAGCAATGGAAAGAATCCCGCGGCGGGTGGACCGTACAGACAGCTACATCACATGCCTGCAGGGCTTCTGTCCAGATTTTTTTGTTTTCAGTATTTTTTGATATCACTTTTTCATAATCATAAGTAAATGCCTGCGCGCCTGCTTTTCCACACTCCGCGGCTACAAAACTTCCTTCAGGGGCCAAAATCATCGTCTCTTCCCCGCGGCCCAAAAAGAACTTATTGGCTTCTGCTACCCAGATCTGGGTGCCGCCCCGCAAATGTGTGTCTTCAATAAATCCTATATTCATATTTCTGTCCTTATTTTGTGTTTAATAGTTCATCTAAGTATTTATGAAAATTCTCATGCAGGACCTCCGTGCTATATCTTTGATGAACAGCTGCAATATTATGCTTTTTGTATTGTTCCCGTTTTTCGGGGCCCAATAAGAGACCGGTGATCTCACTTAAAAAAGATTCAGAGAAATCTTCTTCCGGAAATGGAATATAATGTATTTGTTGTTCCTCCGGCAGATCTTTTCCCACAACGCCATCAAAAATTTCTTCGGGCCGGTAATGGCTGCATATTATAGGGATTCCGGCGGCACCGGACTCAATAATAGGCAGGCCCCGTCCTTCTGTTTCGCTGGGGAAAAGTACCACAGTTGCCAACTGGTAAATATCTTCAATTGTAAGCATTTTGAAATTTTTTCCATGGAACGAAGGATGCCCATTGATCCCTGCGGAAAATGCTAAAAATAGGCGGCCGGCAATGGTTTCCGGTACTTGAGAGATCACATCAATATGGGCCCTTAATATAGTTTCAAGATCGGCCCTGTGTTCAATGGGCGCCGGACCCGTTATGTGGAGAACAATCTGCTGCTCCTTATTTTTCCCGAATTCAGATAAAAATGGAGAATATTGCAGCAGAGCGCCGATCAAATGCAGATTTTTCTCAATACGCTTCCGGTCCACAATCCGGGTAGGTTGGAGGAAATAAATAATCTGGTCAGAAGCCAGATCCAGGATTTGCCCATCGCGGTCGGAGCAGACCAGAGGTTTTTGGTCCATCATCCATTCTTTCAGATTTTGCAAATGGGACCCGACAGCAATGGTCCGGATGACCGGACCGCCATCTGACAGTATGTGAGCCATCCGCAGACGTACTGATCTGATATCTTCCTTTGAGTACTCTTTGAAAAACTTTTTGCTGACAGAAGTAGGGACTTCAAAGACACGGTCCCTGGAAAATCCATTATCATCAATAAGTCTTTTTGATTGTAATGCATTAATATTGACCTGGATCCATCTGCGGCCATTCCAGGGATAGATCTTTTTAAAAAGAGAAAAGAAAGATGCATTATTTATATTGTGGAAGAATTTATCTCTGGGACCAGGCGCTTCGCCTGATCTTCTTTCCGAAGCCGGTCTTCCGCCTTCCCAATAAAAATCATGATTTGAATTGAGGACATAAATACCCATTAATTCTGATACGAGGATAGTGCATAGACCGGTAGCTATATTCCCCGGGTTTGAATTGACATTCACAGGGATCAGCAGTGAAATCTCTTTTTCAGCGATATAGGCACCCAGCTTTTTAGCAAGGGCCACTGCCTGGTTCCAGATCTCAACGGCCATCTTATGGGAGATCCTGGAGTTTTCCTTCATATCCTGATAAAAAAGTTTTTCAAACCATATGCCTCTATCCCATTTTGACCATCCATTGGCGCGGCTGATAAGATGTCTTTTCCATTCAGGCTTGATAATATTATCTGCCTGCGGGTGGAAATCACCTGAGATATAATGGATAACTGCCTTTTTATCATTAGAAAGAATATTATACAGGCATTGGGCATATTTGGAAATCTCGATGGAAACGCCATCAATACCAAAATCAAAGGTCCAGAATGCCAATCCGGTCCGTACCTTTTCCAAAAATTCATCCCGGCTGAATTGTTCAAGCGGAGGGCCGTCTTCTTTTATATCTTTAAGACTGTTGGAGATATCGCTCCAATTTGTGGGATCATAACTTTCAAGTTTTTCCATTATCTCAGAGAAGAGGTGCTTTTTATTGCCTGGTTTCATCTGTTATATCCTTATTTTTTGTTTTGTTTACAGTAGCTGCTTCAGGGCACTCTGG
>CBDUUS010000142.1:0-4189 GCA_965370465.1 uncultured bacterium
ATAAATACAGATGGTAAGAAATATTATCTGCAGCTTAATTTTTCTGACCTTTATAATAAAAAAGGTAATAATATAATAGGACATATGTTAATTATAAGGGATATTACCCCTGAAAGGACCGCAAGACAAATATTAAATGAGGCAAAACTAGCTGCAGAAGCTGCAAATGAGACGAAGAGCCGTTTTCTTACAAATATGAGCCATGAGATAAGAACCCCCATGAATGCCATTCTGGGTTTCTCTGAGCTTCTTGAAGATCTTGTAACAGATGCCACGCAAAAGCAGTATCTTTCATCTATAAAGTCAAGCGGAAAGACTCTCCTATCGCTTATAAATGGTATCCTGGATCTTTCAAAGATCGAGGCAGGAAAGCTGGAACTTCAGTATGAAGCAGTAAATCTAAAAAAAATATTTAATGATGTCATGATAATGTTTGCTTCCAGGGTCGAAGAAAAGGGATTGAAATTTTTAACAGTAATAGATAAGGATCTGCCGGAGGCGCTCCGCCTGGACGAAGCAAGAGTCAGACAGATACTGTTTAATCTGATGAGCAATGCGATTAAATTTACACATAAAGGATATATCAAGCTTGAAATCAAAGGAAGAAGCCATGCAGGCAGGAGCAAGATCGACCTTTTAATATCTGTAAAAGATACCGGAATCGGGATCTCTGCTGAAAATAAAAATATAATCTTTGAAGCTTTCAGACAGAGCAGCAAGCAGAGTGTTGAAAAGTATGGAGGAACAGGCCTTGGGCTCTCCATAACAAAAAGGCTGGTAGAGCTGATGGGAGGGGGAATCTCCCTGGATAGCACTGCCGGCAAGGGAAGCAGTTTTAATATAATCTTAAAAAATGTTGCAACAGCATCAATAGATGACATATCCGCAGGTAAAGAAGATATGCTTCCAGGCAGTATAAGATTTAAAAAACAGACCGTACTTATAGTAGATGATATCAAGTCAAATAGAATACTTCTAAGAGAATCAATAAATCCTTATGGCCTTCAGACAATAGAAGCAGCAAATGGCAGACAGTCAATTGATATAGCAAGGAGTCATTCTCCCGATCTGATACTTATGGATCTAAGGATGCCGGTGATGGACGGCTACGCAGCAATAAAGATTTTAAAGGCTGACAGTGTCCTGAAAGATATCCCGGTTATAGTGCTTACTGCATCGGCCATGAAAGAAGAACAGGAAAAAATAAATAAATTAGACTGTGAAGGTTATTTAAGAAAACCTGTTAAAAAGGTAAAGCTGCTGCGCGAGCTTGCCAGACACCTTGACTATGCTGAGACCATAGAGGAATCCAAAAAGGAAAAAATAAGGACCGCGGAAGATAAAACCGCCGGGGCAGTAAAGAAACCATATTTCGGCCTCACCCCCGGGCAGAAGAAAAAACTGCCGGAGCTTATAGCCTTAATGGAAGGTAAGATAGAGGATGATCTTATGGAAGTCACCAGGTCATTTATAATGGATGATATTAAAGACTTTGCAGCCAGCGTAGATAAATTAGGTAAAGAATATAATATAGGACCGGTCCAAAAGTGGGCGGAAAAGATCACTGCTCAGGCAATTAGTTTTGATATGGAACATCTGCCCGTGACACTTGATTATTTTCCAGAATTGATCAAGGAAGTCAAAAAGCTGTTGGATTAATTCTCTGCTAATTCGAGCCCTTGCCTGTCAGTACTATCTTTACCGTCTTTAAGAGTATCGGAATATCTATAAGAAGCGAAGATTTAAAAACATACCGGCGGTCAAATTCATCCTTTTGTTTGATCGAAAGATCATCCCTTCCCCTTATGATAGCAAGACTCGTCAGCCCCGGCCTCATTATATCGGTCCCCCATTCCTTCCGGAGCCTTATCTGCTCATGCTGGCCCAGATGGGACGGTCTGGGGCCCACAACACTCATATCTCCCTTAAGAACATTGAAAAGCTGCGGAAGCTCATCGATGCTGAACCTCCTTAAGAATACTCCAAATCTGGTATACATCTTGCTGTGGTCCTCTACTTCTTCTGCGGGAAGATCAGGTACGCCTTCCTTCATGGACCTGAACTTATACATAGTAAAATACTTACTGTCCCTTCCCACTCTTTTCTGCTTGAAGATGACCCTTCCGGGAGAATCAATTTTTATTATAATAGGGACGATGATCCAGATGGGCATAAGGATCATTATTGCCAGTACCGAGAATATAATATCAAACCATCTTTTGATAATGACCCTCATCATGAATTGAACCACATTTCCTTCTCGTCAAAATCCGGGATCAATTTCTTAAGGTCCTTAAAAAGGTTATTGTAATCATGCAGCTGCATCTCTTTTTCAATATTAAAAAGGATATTGATCATATCATCGCCAGTTTTTCCGCCTGCCGCTTTTTCCTTTATCTTATAAATATATTCAAAGCTGCTCGCTATAAGCTCCTCATCATCAGAGGCCAGCTCCTCATATAGCTTTTCTCCTTCTCTGGGCCCCGTATACACTATCTCTATATCTTTGTCAGGAGTCATGCCGTAAAGTGTTATCATATTTCTGGCAAGCTCAAGTATATTAATAGGCTCTCCCATATTTAGAACGAATATCTCGCCTTCATCTCCCATTATGGAAGTCTGGATGGCGAGCTGGGCCGCCTCTGCGATAGTCATTATATACCTCGACATATCGGGATGGGTCACACTTACGGGCCCCCCGGCTCTTATCTGATCCTTAAAAATATTTATTACGCTTCCATTGCTCTCCAGGACATTTCCAAACCTTACTATTATAAATCTGGTGCCCTTATTGCCATTTATCGCTTTGAGGTAATTCTCTGCAAGAAGCTTTGAGACACCCATAATATTCTTTGGCTTTACTGCCTTATCGCTTGAAAGCAGCACAAAACGCTTAACCCTGTATTCCATTGCAACTTTTGCAAGAGCCTTCGTCCCCATGAAATTATTCTGTATTGCGGCTTCAGGATTTAGCTGCATGAGGGGCACATGCTTATATGCAGCTGCATGAAACACTGCTTCCGGCCTGTATTTTTTAAATACTGACCTCATCACCTTCTTATCCTTTATATTTGCTACTATGGGAACGCCCGAGCTATAATTATATTTGTTGTTTAGCTCACTTTCTATATAGAAAAGATTGTTCTCGGAATGATCCACCATTATAAGTCTGGCAGGTTCGAACCTTAATAGCTGCCTGCAGATCTCCGATCCTATGGAACCGCCTGCCCCTGTTATAAGGATGGTCCTGTCTTTAAACTGGGATATGGCCTCGCCTGTCTTTGTCTTTACTGTCTCGCGTCCGAGAATATCCTCGATCTCTATATCCCTTACCTGGTAGAGATGCGTCTTTCCGTCAATCACCTCATACAGCGTCGGAAGGGTCCTGGCATTTACTCCTGCCTCTCTGGCCCTTATTGCCACTTCCTTTCTTAGCTTTCCCGAACCTGAAGGTATCGCAATAAGCACTTCATCCGCTCCGGACCTTTTTATATGCTCCTCCATAGAAGATATGGCCCCAAGCACCTTTATACCATGTATTCTGTTCCTTAGCCTGGAGGGATCATCATCAAGGAATCCCACAGGCTCATATCCGCTGTTCCTCTGTCTCATCATCTCCCTTGCTATCCTCTCTCCGGCGTCGCCGGCCCCCACTATAAGGACCCTCTTTTTCCTGGTCCTGGGATTGCCAAACTTAAGCTCATTAAAGAACCTGACCGAGAACCTGGAGATTGTTATGAGTATGAGTGCAAGCAGAAAATCAATGATGAATACACTCCGGGGGAAATAAGGGAATGTAAAGCTTATATTAAATCTCGGCAGGGTAACCGGATAGCTTAAAAGGTAAAATATGCCAAAAAGTACCGCCGATGCCGTAAAAAGGGCCCCGAGTATGGCGGTCATATCCTTAAGTGATGCATATTTCCATACTCTCCTGTAAAGGCCGAATGCCCAGAACATGATGACCTTTGATATCACAACCAGCAGAGCATACCAGATAATGATTTTTCCATACTGCAAGAAGAGATCCTCATTTCCTATGAGCTGGACCTGCCCCCTCAGATAGAATGCCATTATAAATGAGGAAAAAATGATCAGGATATCAAAAAGTACCTGCAGTATTGTTTTTAAAGCCGATTTCTTATTCATCTTAGATATTATAACATAGAAGGCACCGCCTGATTAACAG
>CBDUUS010000143.1:0-4185 GCA_965370465.1 uncultured bacterium
CATTGCTGATGATGGAAGGGGCCATAGAAAACAGCAGAACTGAAAATAAAAGCAAAAATATAATAAAATTCCTGTTTCTTTTAAGATTATTTTGTAATTTTTTTCTTACCATATGAAACCTAAAAACTCCTCTTAGAACCTCCATGGAAAGGTAATATAAAGAAAACCTTACCCGGATATGATTATACTATAAAAATTAAAAAAAATTTGAGTTAAAAACATTAAGGCAGCAAAAGCTAATCTTATTTTATAGAAGATCACCGATACAGGTATTGATTTAGAATATCATAATCTGCAGGAGGAAAAAATGGAAAAATACTATGGAAGTCTCTCACATATTTACTCTAATAGCTCTGACGGGACAACAGTCGAGGCACAATTCACATAATATGCACTTATCCTTATCAAAAATAAGCTTTCCGGTCTTATTGTCCAGGCTCAGTGCCTGTGTTATGCAGACAGAAGTGCATTCGCCGCAGTCGACACAGCTATCCTTATCTATGGTTATGTCTTTATCTGCTTCCTGAATCGTTACGCCGGCATTCTCAAGGTATTTTATCGCTTTACCTATCTGATCATCGTCACCACTGAGCTCTATAAGCATCTTACCCTCTACATCGGGAGTGATCTCTGCCCTGAGTATGCTAAATTCAAGATCAAATTCTTTTACCAGCTTATAGGTAATGGGCCTGGTAACTATTTTCTCAGGGAATGATAGGACAAGTTTTCTCTTTTTCATCAGAGTTCCTCCTGGCTCAAAATCTCAAGGGACCTGTATTCACCATCCAGGGGCAGCGCCTGCACCTTATCTGTCAGATAGAATTTTCCTGAAGATACTCTTTCTTTTAAAAGATCTGCTATTTCCAGGGCTCTGGCATAGCTGGAGATCGGACCGGTCTGTACGGATTTATTGCTTATCTTGATCTTTCCGCTTCTAAGCTGCTTATAATTCACCTTCCCATATGAAGGCTTGTTCCTTCTCTGTACAGAATAATCAAATATTTCTACCTGTATGTCCTCATCCCTTACTTTTAAAAATTCCACCATCTCTTCATCTATGACCGGAATAGGTATGCCTATCCCGACAAACATGGACACACCGTATTTTTGAAAGGTAGCCGCCCTTATATATCTCGTTGACATATCTTTAAGATCTCCGGTAACTGCCAGCGTTCCTGCCAGTCCTGTGGGCGTCCCATTGGGGAGCCTTTCCTTTGCAGGATTATGCTGGGTACCGGTCCAGGATACATAGCCTTCAGCTCCGCCCAGAAATATTCTGGTCCCGATACCTATTGTGCGGTAATAAGGGTCATTTAAGAGAGGGCTCAGCTGGCCGGCACTCGAATATGTGGCATTTGTAAGTCTTGGGAGCAGTTTTCCCATATATGTATAGATGGTCCGGCTTGAAGAATTTACCGCCACTTCATAATTCTGGTATGCATTCCTGGGATTGAAAAGATATGCCTGATTGATGGTATCCTTTGTCACATAAGTCTCTATCTCTTTTCTTGGATAGCAATCGGTCCCGGATGACGTAGCTTTTAATTTAACAGGTTTTCCGGCGATCAGATCCTCTATTACATGCGCTCCTCCATAACTTATGCCTTCTGTCTCTGAGGGCTCAGTCGCGCCGATATATACATCTACAGCTGCAATGCCTGCATATGCGGGAACGTCATTGAGCCAGACTTTCCCCATCCTTATCGGCGGATCGGAATGGCCAAAATTAATAAAGGCCCCTGAAGAGCACATCGGCCCAAAAGTAGCCGTAGTCACCACATCTACTTCTCTCGCAGCAGTTTTAACACCTTTTTCCCCTACATAGCCTATTATCTCTTCCGCATTAAGGACTACTGCGGTGCCCTTTTTTATTTTTTGATTTATTTCTTCAATTGTTTTTGCCATATTATATAGATCGATTATGATTTTAGATATTTTATAATACTCTAATAATATTATTTTTCCAAATTATATTTATGCCTGTCATCAGTATGGTAGAAGCCCGGGCCCAGTTCTCAGACATGCTCCGAGGTCTGGAAAGCCAGTGTATTTGTATTGGAAGATCGTCAAGATAATGATCTTTTATATTCCGGTGATTTTAGAAAGTTCATATAAATCTGTCCGGAAGGATCTTGATGGCAAAGGTCCCCGATGCCTGATTTAACTTTTATGTATATATCTATATAATTGATCAACAAATATATGATTAAACCAATATGGAGAAGATATGATCAAAGGGATAAGAAAAAGATTAAAAAGAAGAAATGAAAAGAAGATAATGGAGACCATTATTGTCATGCTTCTTTCAGCATTTATAGCATTTATAGCATTTTACTCGATGAAGCTTGGAAGATTTGTAAGCCTTATAATATTTGCCCTGGGATTCATTCCGATAATGATCGCATATTTCCTGAAAATCGATCTGAAAAAGATGCTTCCTGATATTTTATTCGGTATCATAGATAATGTAATACTTGTAATACCTGCGATAATCGGGGCAGAGCTTTTTGGAACTGCAGGAGCCCTTACCGGAGCTATTGTAGGGAATGCGATCTCGGATGCTATAGCGGGATATTTTGAAGGAAATCTTTCTGAATTTCTGCATTCAAGAGGAATAGATGCTACAAGAACAGTAATGGGTTCATCGCTTGGCAAGATGAGCGGCTGTCTCCTCATAGGGATATTCCTGATTTTCTTTTAATATGGATAATAAAAACAATAGAAGCAGATCCTTTCTTTAATCCAGGACAAGCTTCTATTGTTATAACAGTACCTGTATTAAGTCATTTCTGACTGTCTATCACAGAGGGTGATTATTTATACTGTATCATCTTCATCATCTCTGTAGACTGTATAGGTCCCTGTACCGGCAAGAAAAACACTTCCTTTTCCCTTTGCATATAAATCAATGTCTTTTCCCATTAGAGCAACTGTAAAACCGCTTCCTTTTAGTTCTGCTTCGCCATTAAAACCATAGTATAGCCACAGATCATTATTTAACTCTACCCTGCCGCCATAGCCGGTTATATTTTTATCGAGGTCGCCTTCGATATCTCTGACCAATAAGACCCCGTTTCCGGATAATCTTATTATGCCGTCAGTTGAAGCAGTAGTATTGGCTCTGATTCTGGCGACTCCATCACCATTTGCTTCAAGGATCCCTGTTCCTCTAAGATTTATTGTGCGGTTTTCCTCCCAGGTACCTTCTATGGCCTGGCCGGGGCCGCTTTCTGCTGCGCTGAGTATCGGACCGGCCCCGCTGTCAGCGAAGGCAAGAGATGGTACAGAAAGAAGGATACAGGCTACTACTGCAAGAGCAGTTAATATCCTTATCCCTTTTAGCCCTGCTCCATTTTTAGATTTGGAATTTTGTCTTTTACTTCTCTTTACTGGCATTTTTACCTCCTTGATAATATTACCATTTATTATTCTGGTATTATTATTCCATGAGGATATGAAATTTATTTTAAGAAAGTGTAAATTATTTGTAAGGGATCTCAAGGGAGAAAGTATTGATGCTGCCAACTGTATTAAATATCAAATGGTAGTCCAGAAGCATCTATAGATGATTATTTTAGATTTTTATGCCGGCTGTAAGGGAATCAATAAATTTGAATTCTATAATAATATATTGGGGTATTCAGTTCACTCCAGTTAGTACTACATCTTGTGGTGTTTTGGTCTATACTCATTGCCCTAATATACTACATCCTGGTTGCACTGGAATTATATGCATACCCCCATATAATCTATTTAATTATTCACTTAAAAAAATACCCAAAGATATAAGCTATAAATTTATAAAATATCCTGCAGCAGGCTGCGAGATTACAAGATCATTCTTTTTAGATAAAAAAATCTATAATCTGCTACACAAAACCTATAAGAAGTCACAGGAATTATACAAAACATTGTATAATAATTATTTATCCATGGGAAATTTTACCGAGCTGATATTATACATTTATGTTACTAACAATATAGAGAAGAAAATTCTTAATGTATTTAAATTTGATTTCGGTATTGAGAAAATAGATTAGGATTACATCCTTTGTTTTAATTGTAAGCTCTTTTGCACCTTCTTAAGCAGTGTTGCTTTTTTAATAAACTTCTTATGCTATTTTTTATGCTTTTCTTGAAATTTTTTTATCCCAAGTTTTTCCATTAATATATTAACTCTTTCAT
>CBDUUS010000144.1:0-4184 GCA_965370465.1 uncultured bacterium
ACTTTGACTATAGAAAGTATTATGACCTGTCCGCGACAGGGGGGACCGGCAGCAAAGAAGAGCCCAAAGTATGCATAGCAAAGGAGCCGCTGAGCTCCCTTGCCGCTGCAAAAAGCTTTTTTGATGATCTTCCTGAACTGGTGAAAAAGAGGGAAAGAATACAGGCAGCAAGAAAAAGAGATGATAAGGCTATCTTTTCATATTTTAAGGCGCAGTTTATGCCTGTCTCAGCCGATCCTGTCTATCAGAGAAATCATATTGAGATATTGAAGAGCCTTGGCATCCATAAAATATTTGAGAAGGAGATCAAGAGAACACTGGTGATCATATCGGGAGAAGTCGTTTCAACCAGTATGGCCGGTCCGGCTATCAGAGTCTGGAACTTTGCGCGCATACTCTCTGAATATATGAATGTCATACTCGCAGTGCCCAATAAACCGGATATGGCGGAACAGGACTTTCAGATCATTCAATATGGCGATGAAGGAAAATTAAAGGAGATAGTGTCATCAGCAGATATGATCCTGTGTAATGGTATGACAGTATCAAAATACAAGAGTTTAAAGGATTCGGGAAAATACCTGATAATAGATATTTATGATCCCTATAATCTAGCAACGCTGGCTGAATATCAGGGTGAAAATATGAAGGTGAGGCTGGAGATCCACAGCTCCATCCAGAAATATTTCAATGAACAATTCTACTATGGAGACTTTTTCATATGTGCATCTGACCGGCAGAGGGACTTCTGGCTCGGCATGCTTGCCGCACTGAACAGAGTCAATCCTTTTTCATATAATATTGATCCGAGCCTGAGAAAGATGGTAGATGTGGTGCCTTCCGGGCTTCCGGGCAATAAACCCGTTCATACTGAGAGTGTTCTGAGAGGTAAAGTCGATGGGATCGGCAAAGATGATTTCATTATAATATGGGGCGGCGGGATATATAACTGGTTTGATCCATTGACGCTTGTAAATGCTATGAGGATCGTAAGCTTGAAAAGAAAAGATATAAAGCTTTACTTTATGGGGATAAAACATCCCAATCCCGAGGTCAAAGAGCTTGATATGGCAGGAAAGACTGTTGAGCTGGCAAAAAAACTGGAACTCTATGAGAAAAATATATTTTTCAATTTTGGCTGGGTAGATTATGAAGAGAGGCAGAATTACCTCCTTGAATCGGATGTCGGCATTATCACCCATCCCGGGCATATAGAGACAAGATTTTCATTCAGGACAAGAATACTTGATTATCTATGGGCGGCCCTTCCTATAATATCGACAGAGGGAGATCATTTAAGCGATAAGGTGAGAACCGAGGGTCTTGGACTTATTGTAAAAGAAGAATCTCCGGAGGACCTTGCAGAGGCGATCATTAAATTGGCAGAAAAAGGGAAGTTCTATGAGGATTGTGTTGAAAATATAGGAAGGATTGCAAAGGATTATACATGGGATAAAGTATGCAAGCCTATTATAGAATTTTGTAAGGACCCTGTTTCCAATGCGCTTAAGTCATTCGATTCCCCAGGCGGCCAAAATACAGAAAATCCTGGTGGTCCCACAGATAAAAGATCAGGGGCATACTTTATTAGAAGGTTCTTCTATCATCTGTTCCACAGCGGACCGCGCAGTACCGCAAGATATTTATCAAATCATATGAGCCAGAGATAGGCCAAAAGGACTAAGGTATGAAATGAATACAGAAAAACAGGGGAAAAAAAGGATAGGGAAAAAACAGATACTCTTCAGGATAATTAATATTTTTATAGTAATAGCTTTTGGTGTATTTCTTGTCTATTATCTTCTCAAACAGGTAGATATA
Source organism: uncultured bacterium (assembly GCA_965370465.1). GTDB lineage: Bacteria > Actinomycetota > Humimicrobiia > Humimicrobiales > Humimicrobiaceae > M55B120. The sequence continues at coordinate 1,822 of CBDUUS010000144.1, forward strand.
TCGGATATAAAGCAGGCTTTTACGGGCATGTACCGGCCCACTCTTATCGGGGCTCTTGCGATAATGCTTCTCGGTAATTTCTTCAGAGCCTACCGCAAGGATATACTTGTAGGTTCTGACCGCATAGGAATGGGGGATATGTTCCTTGTGTCGATGATAAGGAATGCATTCAATATGGTGCTTCCTGCGAGGACCGGCGAGCTTTCTTATATATATGTGCTTACGAGGCGGTTCAAGTTTCCCCTCGAGGTAGGGGTATCCACACTGATGGTGGCACTCATATTTGACCTCGCAATAGTGTTTTCCCTGATAGTCATATCAATAATCATCGTATGGATGACCAGCTCTTATCCTATTCCTTCAGTATCTGTCATAATAATAGCAGCGGCCCTTCTAATAGCTTCAATGCTTATCCTGCTTTACCTTGCAAATATCATAGACTTTATACTTATCGCATACAGGAAACTTCTTAATAGATCCAGGGTCCAGGAAAATAGGCCCATATACCGTATCTATAAAAAGCTTTTGGATATCAGTAAAAATCTGAGGATAATAAGGGGAAGAAAGATATACTGGAAGGTATATTTATCTTCGATAGCAATAAGGGTGCTAAAGTTCGCAGCATATTATCTTATAATACATGCCATATTGGCACCTATGGGATACAGCTTCAGCGACCTTAATTTTTGGGTAATACTCCTCGCTACGGTAGCAGCCGAGATATCTGCCGTGCTCCCGACCCATGCTCTCGCTGGATTTGGAACTTATGAGGGGGCCTTTGCTCTTGCAGCCGTAATGCTGGGCTTTACAAGGGAGATAGCGATAACAGTGGGATTTACCTATCATCTTGTAGTGCTTCTTTATACTGTCATGCTCGGCATAATATCAATAATAATAATCAGCATGCCTTTTTACCGTATTAAGAAAAACAAATTGGAAGAAAACAAGCTATAATGGGCAGAGTGAAGAATTTTTTTAATAAAATAGGCAGGGGGCTTTTGACCCCGGGGATCTTTGAAGACAGCAAATTGTCAAAGAGATTCTATAAATATTTTCTTACAGGGATGCTTGTCAGGCTGGCCCTGCTGCCATTCTTTTTCCAGAGGGACCTTCTTTCCACTTATCAGAGGGCCTCTGAGACTGTATTTGCCGGAAATATGGCCGCAGGCTTTCAGCAGGTGCTTATAAATATAATACATTCTGCATATCTTTTTATTATTAAAAGCATAATCCCTGCTGTCGGTGATTTTTCGCCCATACTCCTGGATTCGGACACATGGACATCATGGATAGGATTTGTAAGCAGCTATAATGTATTTACTGTGCTTGCGCTTTTCAAGGGACTATATCTCATCTTTGATCTGGCCTGTATGTTTCTTATCCTGAGACTTTCTTTTGATGATGATCCGAAAGGGCGCCTGAATGTGTTTAAGTTCTGGATGTTCAATCCTGTAGTGATATTTGTGCTGTATATTTTTGCAAGACACGATATTATAGGCGTATGCGCGACCATCATCGCGCTGATACTGGCAAAGAAGGGCCGGAAGTACTGGGCCATCATAGTGCTTGCAATTGCCATCGCCCTGAGGTTTTTTCCTATTATGATACTGCTTCCCCTTATAATATACCTTGCAAGAAGCAAGAAAGACTATATAGCGCTATCTGTTATCGGAGTATCGGGCCTGGCCATTGTAGAGGTCTTTTCAAATATCTATTATGGGAAGAGCCTTATCTTCTCACTTTTAAATACCCAGCATTTCAATTATATATTATCGGCAAAGCTCGACCTTATAATCCATGACAGGATATTTTTATTTATTGTGGCTTACTTCCTGATAATATTCAGCTTTATATATGCAAGGAAAAAGAGTTTTGACCTGCTATTAAATTATGGAGCGATAATATATCTGGCATATGTGGCCCTTTGTTATTTTCATCCCCAGTATGTACTCTGGGCCGTGCCGTTTCTGGTGATAGTATTTGTCAGGAGGAGGACGCTTGCATACTATCACTGGCTGCAGTTCGGCCTCTTGATGATAATACTTATATACTGGGGCGACCTTGTGACTAAATTCGTTCTTGCTCCTATCGATCACAGGTTTTTTATATATATAACCGGACCCATACCATTTATTGAGAGATTCTATAGCTCTGCAAAATTTGTAAATATCTTCAGGAGCATATTTACCGCGGTCTCATTGTGGATGATATGTCTTATATACAGAGACAACCGCAGGATCATAGACAATGACCCGGCAGGAGATTGAATATGGTTAGAAGAAATATCTTTAAAATATTAATAATACTCATACTTCTTATAGTTATAGCGGCAGTTGCTTCCGGGTGCCAGAAAGTATACTTTA
>CBDUUS010000145.1:0-4168 GCA_965370465.1 uncultured bacterium
CCTGAAGACTCTTGAAATAAAGGATATGGATTTTCTGATCGAGGCGCTTGAGGTATATTTCAGCGACCTTGTCGACCATATTGAAAAGATATGGGATACGCTTGAAAATTACAAGGAGCTTATCGAGGGGGTGCATGATGCGCATCAGTCCCTGCTGTCCGGTAAAATAAATGATATCATGCGGATACTTACTATCTTCTCTGTGGTCATACTGCCCCTTACCCTGATAAGCGGTGTTTATGGCATGAATGTCGGTCTTCCGCTGATGGGTTTCCCGTGGGCGTTTTTTATAATCCTGGCAGCTATGATCATAATATCCATAGGAATGCTTATTTATTTTAAATTCAAAGACTGGCTATAATAGCTGCTATTTATGATGACACTCTTATCTCGTCTTCAAAGAAGATCTCAAAATGATAATGTGTAAATTCCTCAAGATACTGGTCCAGCAATACCTTTAGTTCAAAACTCTGTTCTTCTAAAGGCATCATCTTTTCCCTTATAAGACAACACTCTTTTATAAATACGATTCTGTTTTTATTATCGTAAAAAGTGCAGAGGAGCTTTATATCTTTTATTTTTTCTTTTCCCAGATTTATGACCTTTCCCTCTATTATTAGATAATCGCCCTCGTAAAAATAATTCCCTGTTTTTACTATCGGGTTTCCTTCAAAGTCTTTATGGTATTCCCTGTAGTTGACCCCGGTTTTTATCATTGAAAGGTCAATATACTTTTCTCTGTCAGTAAAATAATAGTGAAACGGATATATTGCTCCCTTCCTGAGATAGTTTACGGATACGGGCAAGACCGGTGAATGGATGGCGGCCCCTTTTGAATTTAAAAAATCTATTGTTATTCCTATATCTGTTTTCACTGTATTGGATGTGTTTTCCAGTTCTCCAAAAAAGACAAGGTCTCCATAAATATCCAGATAGGCATTGCAGTTTTTTATTTTGGTTCCTATGCTTGAAGTGCCTTCAAGTATAATTTTTTTATAGTCGAAAAGATATAAGCTGCTGTTTTCACTGGATGCTTCTTCCACTTCTATGTCAGGACCATCTTCCTGTTTCTGGCAGGAAAGAATAAGTATGACTGTCAGGAAGACCGTAGAGATTATAAGAAATTTTAAAATATTTTTTCTACTGCTAGCATTCGTCATCTTTTTTTACATGGTCCATTTCGCCGACTATATTGTTTTTATTATCGACATATACGACCAGAGGCCTGAAGCCTTTTGCTTTTTCTTCATCAAGGAGCGCAAAAGATAGGATTATGACCCTATCACCTTTTAATATTTTCCTCGCGGCTGCACCGTTAATGCATATTTCTCCACTTCTCCGCTTCCCTTTTATCACATAGGTCTCAAGCCTCTCCCCGCTCTCGATACTGGCCACAAGCACCTTTTCATATGGCAGTATTCTTGCATGCTCCATAAGTTCTTCGTCGATCGTTATGCTTCCCATATAATGGATATTGGCTTCCGTTACTGTTGCTCTATGGATCTTGCTCTTTAAAATATTTATAAACAAATCTAAACCTCTTTCAATAGTTCTTTGTAATGACCAGGATATTCTACTACTTTTTTTTATCTATAACTATATTATCTATCAGTCTTGTCTTCCCTATCCACACAGCAGCTGCCACCAGTATATCCTTACTTCTATCTGTCTCCGCCATTTTTCTCAGGTTTTGTCCATCTCTTATGTCAAAATAGTCTATTTTTCTTATATGAGTGTTTTTTTTGAGGTCCTCTATGGCTTTCCTCCTTAATTTTTCAAGTTCTCTTTCTCCCTTATTTATACACTTTTCTACATTTTTTAAGTTTTTATATATTATCGCTGCACTCTTTCTTTCTTCGCGCCCAAGATATTTGTTTCTCGAGCTAAGGGCCAGTCCGCTTTCTTCCCTTATGGTCGGACCCTCTGCTATCTCTATGTCAATATTCAGGTCCGAAACCATTTTTTTTATAATAGTGAGCTGCTGATAGTCCTTTCTTCCGAAATATGCCCTGTCTGCGCATATTATATTAAAAAGCTTTAATACTATGGTCGCAACTCCCCTGAAGTGTCCCGGCCGGTGTTCTCCGCACATTATATCTGAAAGACCCTCGATTTCTACATATGTCCCATGGCCTTTTTTATATATTTCATCCTGTTCCGGTTTAAAGATATAGTCTGCGCCGTTCTTTTGGGCCAGCAGCATATCTCCTTCGTGGTCCCTGGGATATTTATCAAGATCTTCAGACGGGCCGAATTGTACCGGGTTTACAAATATAGTCATAAATACCGCATCACATTCTTTTTTTGCCAGCCTGACCAGGCTCAAATGCCCCTCGTGCAGATAGCCCATTGTGGGGACGAGCCCTATTTTATATCCTCTTTTTTTTAATATATTTATTTCGCTTCGGCACTGGTCTATTTTTTCAAGTATTTCCATTTTTCTGCTATTAATAAGAATGTTCCCCCGCCGGGAATTTTTTATCTTTTACTTCTTTTATATATTGTCTGTATGCTTCTTTTGAGATCCTGGCAAGTTCTGCATACCTTTTGGAAAACTTCGGCTTGAATTTCTCAAACTGGCCAAGCATATCATGGGTCACAAGCACCTGCCCGTCACAGTCTACCCCTGCACCAATGCCTATTACCGGTATTTTAAGCATCTTTGTAATGCGGCCGGCAAGCTCTGCCGGTATCTTTTCCAGCACAATGGAAAAGGCCCCTGCCTCTTCAAGGCCCCTGGCATCATCTATTATTTTTTGTGCCTCTTTTCCACCGCCTCTTAGCCCATACCCTCCGAATTTATGTATTGATTGGGGCGTAAGCCCGAGATGTCCCATTGCCGGTATCCCGGCGCCGGATATTTTCTTTATTATATCAAAGACTTCGCTTCCGCCTTCAAGCTTTACTGCTTCTGCTCCGGCTTCCTTTAAAAACCTGCCTGCATTTCTTACTGCTTCATCTACAGACGCCTGATATGACATGAAGGGCATATCTCCTACCACAAAAGCTCTCCTTGCTCCGCGGGCCACCGCTTTACAGTGATGCAGCATTTCTTCCATCGTAACAGGTATGGTATTTTTGTATCCGAGAAGCACATTTGCAACTGAGTCCCCCACCAGGATCATGTCTATTCCGCTCTCATCTATTTGTGAAGCCATCAGGGCATCATATGCCGTGAGCATGGTTATTTTTTCTCCTGTTTTTTTCATCTCCTGCAGTATTGCAGTGGTTATTTTACCTTCAGCCATCAATCTTCCTCCCCTGAAATTTTTTTGTTTTTTAATAATTTCAGTAATTTATTATAAGCGCCTGCATCGATCCAGTTATTACTTCTCGCTATCTCTGCTGTTTTTATTCCCATTATCCTGTATATCTCTGTATCTTTTTTATCCAGGACCTTCTCAAATATTTTTAAGTGTTCCTCTATTGTGCCTGTGTCCCCCCGGGCAATCGGTCCCGTAAGGGATTTTTTTGTTCCCATTTTTTTTATATTATCTACAGTACCTTCAACAAGGCTCATCAGCCCTCTGATGGATTCTTCCGGCTTTATACCGATTTTTTCATTTATATATACAGCATAATCTATTAGTGTTACAAGATAGTTTGATGCTATGCAGGCAGCTGCATGATAAATCGGCCTGGTATCGTCTTCTACAAATATACTGCTTCCCTCCAGAGTATCTATTAGTAGTTTTATTACATTTTCTCCTTTTTTATCTATATAGGTTATGCCGTATTCTGTACCTTTAAGTGTTTTTATTGCTTCAGAGGCCGAGGCGAAAGACTTTAAGGGGTGCATTGATGCAATATGGTCCCCTTCCTTTCTTGCAGCCTCCAATTCTTTTAGAGATTTGGACCCGCTAAAATGTATAATAGTTTTTTCCCGGTCCCCTTTTTTTTGCTTATTATATATGCTTTTACAGGCTTTTGAGATCAGGTCGTCCGGCGTGCATATAAATACGGTATTTGCTTTTTCAGCAGCGCTTGTATTATTGTTTGTAAATAATATATTTTTTTTTAATTCTCCAAAGATTTTTTTTGCTCTGTCCAGTGTTTTTTTTGTGGGTGCGGAAACTGAGACTATTTTTATATTTTCCAGGATTTTTTCTGCAATAGAGTATCCTATTGCGGTTCCGAGGCGGCCCGCTCCTATTATTGCAATTTTTAG
>CBDUUS010000146.1:0-4155 GCA_965370465.1 uncultured bacterium
CATTGGTATATCAGAGTATTTTTCTGATAGCTGAATAATTCTATTAATTTCAGTTGATTCAATATCCTCGATTCTTAACCCGCCCAATTTGATCCATTTCAAAAAATCTATTTGTGTATTTATATTAAAGTCAAGTATATGACACACTTCTGTTATAACGGGCCAACTGGTTGTAAATATCCCATCATATGCCATAATGAATTTTTTTATTTTTTCATGGTATTTATCATTTTTATTAAATAAGGCTATCAGCGGACCTGCATCAATAAGTGTGTTTTTCATGCAGTTTTTCCTTCATCTTCGTTTTATAATTCTCTGACAAAGCTTCATCACTGCCGTATTTGCCAAACAAATCTTTACCAAGTTCAAATGGACTTATATCTCTTGAGTGCTGTTCATAGTATTCGATAATTGCTTTCTTTATTATTTCTGATTTTGTTGTTTTTTCTATTTCAATCAAGGTAGAGATTTTATTTTGTATTTCATCATTTAATCTGACTGTTGTCATTTCGCCACCTCCGTATTACATATTGTAATACGCATAAAGTTTGATGTCAAGTATTAGCTTTCAGATACAGATCTTAATAAAACTCATAAATCAGTATTGCGTAATCCCGCTATTGCTGAAATGCTTTATTTTACTGGATATATTGAGTGGTGGGGTTCCGGGATTAAGGCAATGAATACACTTATCAAACAAGCGGGTTTGCCGGAGCCAATTTATGAAGAAATAGGTTCAACTAATTCGGAGCATGCTCGCAAAGAGAACATTTTTCACGGCACCTGGAGCAAAGCAGATGAAGATTATCACAAAAATAGACATTGAAAATACTTTTTCCGCAATTCTGGCAAACCAGGGGATCCAATGCCCTGGTAACAGGGTTATAGACCAGGGAAACATTTTTCCGGGCTCTTCTGACCAGGACTTTATACAAAACTTTGACCGCCGGCGTATTGATCAGCATGGCCGCACAGGGTTCTACATTTACCTTAATGCTATATTTTTTAAACAGATCGTCTCTTTTTCTTTCAAGTTCAGCAGGTAGAAGATCTATTTTTTCACGCCTTTCTTTTATCAGCTCCTTTGAAAGGCGGTGCCTTCTAAGATTTTTTTCCATTTCTTTTTCCAGGGCATGATAATACTCTTCAAGATTTGCCGCATCCCTCTTAAAGCGCCTGGTCATAGTCTCATGGAAGGGATTTAATTCTTCCATCAGGATATGCTTTGATTGCTCTTTGATGCATTTCATAGTCATTTCCAATTGTCCGTCTTTCCAGACAGGCCTACGGAGGGGGATAAAATTTGTCCCGGAGGCAGAGAGCGACTCCACCATGCGGGGGACATGGGCCCCTGTTTCCAGATTAAAAACAAGATCTACGATACCCTGCTTTTGTTCATCGCTTTGAGCCGTGTACCGGCATGTCAGATAGATGTATGAGGTTTTAATCTCCGCCCGGTTTTCTGTTTTGCCTGTTGATTTGGAAAAAAAGAACTGTTCTTTTGCCAGCCTGTCAAAACCCTCTTTTTTTAAATAGTCGAACTGAAGCTGCCGTGCCAGCAAAGGTACATCTTTACATGCCGCAGCTATCATTTTTTCCAGAAGGAAGGAGCCGTAATTAATAGAATAAGCTCCTCCTGATTCAGGGTCCGATGCGGTATTTATATTGATATGCTCAGAGGTGTCCAGGGTAATTGATAGATCTTCAGGTATGAGTGCTTCAAACCCCTGATTATTCTTTTCAAGGGCCGCTCCCCGGTTCTCAAGAAATCTGCAGACAAATTCTTCCAGTTCCATATCGTGCTTAGAGTTCATAATTTTCACCAAATATTTTTTCATCAAGCTCTTTAGAGTTTTGATAACCGGTTTTGAGCTTTACCAGCTTTCTTCCCAATTGACCAAAAGCTGTCTTTCTCTCTTCTTCAGTTATTGAATCCATCCAGATATCATAAACCATTTCGGAAAAGTCCTTCTCATTATTGAGCCGGCCCAGTATCATATCAATCTCTCCGATCACCATCTCGAACATATTGATCTTCCTATCCAGTATCTCAAGAATATAATCTTCTATGCTTCCCGCAGCGCACAGATTATAGATCATAACCTCTTGTTTCTGTCCGATACGGTGTATGCGGCCTATGCGCTGCTCTATCTTCATAGGGTTCCATGGGAGATCATAATTAAGCATTTGATGGCAGAATTGGAGATTGCGGCCCTCGCCGCCGATTTCCGTGGTAAGCAGAATATCTTTTTCTTCTTTAAAGCTCTGGATCTGCTCATCCTTTCCTGCATTATTCATCCCGCCATGAAATAGTGCATGGCTGATGCCTTTGCCTGTCAGAAATTCAGATATATGATCCAGGGTGCCGCGGTACTTGACAAAGATGATCATTTTGCCCGGATTTGATTTTATAAGCTTAAGAAGCATTCTGTCCTTGCCGGTAGCCTGCATAGAGCCGCAAAGATCGCTTATGCCGCGGAACATCTTTGCATGTTCAGGAAGCATGTTGCGCTTTACAAAAATTCTGGAAAGTGTCATTTTTAATGCCCCGGGCGAAGAGCCCGCCCCGGCAAGAAGATTTTTCAGCAATAGTTTATGGCCCGAGCCATTGGTGCCGCTTATATCTTTTACGAGAGCCGTGATTTTTTGATACAGCTCAATTTCCAGAGGAGCAGGATCTACCTTTATGGTCCGGGCAAACCTTGGAGGGATATCGATTTTTGAAAAGGCTCTGGTATTGCGCACCATGACCTGTCCGAGAAGATCTTTGAGGCGGCTGCGGTTTCGGGGGTCGGTAGGGTCGCCGATCGTCATGAATTCCCGGCGAAATGCAGATGCTGTCTTTAGCTGTCCGGGTTTTAAGAGGGTGACGATATTGTAAAGCTCCATCAAATTATTCTCGACAGGCGTTGCCGTAAGGAGAAGCAGGAACCTTTTTTTCAGTGAATTAATAAGTTTCCAGTTTAATGTGTTTCGGTTCTTCAGGTGATGGGCCTCATCAACTATGACCATATCATATTCCCTGCGGGCCACTATGGGAAAATTCTTTTTTGACTTGGCAAGATTTATAGATGCGAGGATAAAGTCCTGTTTCCAGAAAGAATTACCGCGGCTATTGTAGCCGCGGTCGTCTGTGGATGGAAAGTCCAGTCCGAATTTGGTCCTCAGCTCTTCCTTCCATTGGCTCACAAGCGGCGTCGGCGTTAAAATAAGGGCGCTTTTTACCATGCCCCTCTGAATATATTCTTTAAGCACAATAAGAGCCTCTATCGTCTTTCCCAGCCCTACTTCATCCGCAAGCAGGGCCCGGCCATGAAAGGTTTTCAGGATTTTTCTCGCAGTCTCCTCCTGAAACCAGAATGATGTGATATTTCTAAGGCTATTTAAACAAATAAGGTCCTCAAAGGTCTCTTTAAATCGGATCCGATACCCTTCTATTGCAAGCCCGTAGCTCTCCTGAGAAAAAGGGCGGCTGTCTGACAGAGATTTTTTAAAAACCGCCAGGTCCGTCCGGACATATACCGGTATCTCCGGGAGGAGGCTTTTCTCCACATGGCTATCAGCGGCATCGGCCCTATAGGGGTCGGAAATAACTTTTTTAGATTCTTTTTGCCTGTTTTTATCCCTGGAGTTTTTAATAGGCGGTTTTGCGGCTGCCCGCTCTTTTTCTATTTCTAACTGGGCCCGGCAATATCTCTGGCAGTCAATGAGATATTCCTTCATGAATTCTTTATTGCTTGCTTTTATCTTTGAAATATTCTTCAGGGTATCCTGAAGAATAGGCAGCGCCTGTCTATATTTACCGCTCTTTTGCATTAGCTGACATAAATACAGGATCTGGTCAGATTTTATAAGTCCGTGATTGTAAAGGCCCAAAAGCGCATCGATCTCTATATCGGGCCTTTTCATTAAATTTCCAATATAGCCCATTTCTCCGAGGCATTCTTTATTCTTTGGGTCCAGGTGCAGGGCTTTTTTCAGATGAAAAAGCGCACCGTCTAACTGGCCCTCTTCCCTGGCCCAGTAAGCTTCTTCAATAAGAAACTCAATCTTATCCAGAAGAAGAGCTCTGGCCGGTTTTTTTCGGTGTTCTCTTTGTTTGATCTTTCTTTTGGCTTTTTTCTTCTCTCTTTTTGTCCCGGGCATATACTGACC
>CBDUUS010000147.1:0-4104 GCA_965370465.1 uncultured bacterium
TAAGTTTTGCATTTATAGAGGAATTCTGTATGAAATCAAGATCATGATCAAATTTATCAATGCCCATAAGCAGGGGTGTCTCTATTCTTATGCCTCTTGTATTATTCTCCATCCCGTCAAATGAGTCTATTGCGAGAAGGCTGCTCATATCATTGAAGCTCTGATCGATAACCGGCCTGAGTGCAAATATAAGTGAACCGCCATCTCTGACAAAATCCATATACCGGATAAGATCTTCCAGGAAATCAAGCCTTTCAAATGAGAATATAATACAGTCATATTCATCAGGATCGATACCGGCACTATCAGATATATCCAATGAATCATATTTTATTTTCATATATTGAAGGACCTTCTCTACATGCTTGAGCGTATTGGTGCTATTGATGTCGTCTGCATCTGAAAGAATGAGGTATTTATCGAAAACAGCATCATCTGGAATAGAAGCAGATATGGGTTCAGGAAGATCTTCCAGTTCATTTGTATTTTTTATAAACCGTGTAAATACAAGGGTACGGGTCATCTGAAAAGAGACAGCTATAATAAGAAGCACCATTAATATGATTATTATCTTTTTAAACAGCACTTTCCATAAACCTTTCCCAGTAATCCAGTGTCTGCTTATTTCTCTCACTCAGATTAAACTGCTTGTTTTTAATGAAGTCCGAGACCTTTTTTAGTGATTCAAGGTTAGATTTAGAGTAGAAAAATTTCAGTAGCATGAAGTAGGGTTCCTGATCATCTGGAAAGTAATGGCAGAACCTTTTGCAGTACTCTTCTGCATCCTTATAATCTTCCAGTTTCAGATCCAGGCTTATTTTGTCTATAAAGTATTGCTTTCTTGCATGGTCCTTCTCAAGGTATTTCTTTAGAAGATGAGAAAGGCTGACAGTGAATTCCTTTTTTTCTATTTCATCGGGCAGGCTGCTGCTTAAGTATTTCTTTATTGTATTTATATTCTTTCTTATGGCTCTTATATCGCTGCTGTTTTTTTTGTATTCTTCATCCGCTGAATGAATGAGCTCTTCAAATTGTTTTTTTATTTCTATAAGTGCGGTACCTGCATAGTGGGATGTCTCAGAATCCTCATCACTGACCGCTCTCTGCAGTACTTTGATATACCGGGAATAGTCCTTCTTTAACATGTCCACAAGGAAAAGCCTTTTTTGGCGCCGGGTTCCAAGTATAAGAGAATCCTCTAAAGGTATAATATTTATTTCCTTTTGAAAGTCAATATCCTCTACATAGTCTATATGGCCCATGCCCTTTACATATTCCTGATAGGTCTTCTCAATATTTTCTGTTTCCTTTAAAATTCTGCCAAAAAGACCGGTTAGCAGGAAGAAAACAATTCCAATGAGCGGCAGGAGCAGGACCACGATAAATCGGAATATACTCTGCTGGAGGTTCTTTCTATGAAGGATAAAGGCAAAATATACCAGACATATTAGGATATGAATAGATATGAAGGCGGTAATATTATATGTCATCGAGCACCTTTGTAATTATTGAAGATTCAATACCCTGATTTAAAAGGCGGTCAATTACGATTTGTGCATAGTTGTGCTGTGTATTCGAGAGCAAGATATAGATCTTCTTATTATTGCTTATTCCTATATAGTCATTATCCCTTATGGTCTCGAGGAGTGTATCTGAAAGTTTTTGAAGGGATCCATGGCCGGTGGGGGAGATACTTAGAAGCGAGTAGCTCATTCCGAGGTCTTCCTCTTTTCCCCTCACTTCATCCAGTATTTTTTCGAATGTATCGGGATTAAGTATCCTTGTATTGGGAATATACCTCTTGTCCCTGAGGCTGGCTTCAAAGAAATAGGCTCTTTTAAGGGCATTAGATATAAGGCTCACCACTGTCTGGAATAGATTCTCATAATGCATTGTAAGGTTTTCGAAAGGCACTTCATGCAGAGATACTATAGCGACAACCTCCTTATTGTCCAGGACAGGAGCCATAATGAACGGAACACCGGGGGTGAGCTTATGATTTACTAAAAGCGATTTTGAAAAGATGACTTCTTTAAATTCCTGATATTTGCTCACATTTATGGAATTTGGTATATGCCCCTTAAGTGAGCTGGACCTGGTCTTTAACCTTAGAAAATCAAGTTTTTTATTGGTGCTTACTGTATAGATAGATACAGAATTTGTTTTCATTATCCGCTCTATTGCAGCTATTGATGCAGCAAATACCTTTTCGATTTCCAGACTGTTTACCTCCTGCACGATACTGTATATTATCCCAAAGCTGTCCTCGGTTGCGATTATCTGGTTCTGAAGCTCATCCTTGACTATCCTGGTCTCTGTATATACTTCATTTAAAAATTCATATTTTTTTGTAAGGCTTTTAAGAGCATAATTCTTTGATTCGAGGTCCTGGTTTTTTCTCTCTATAGAATATCCAGTGATAATGCCTATGAGTACATATGCGGCAAGCCTTAAAAGGTTGCCGGGAGTATAAATAAAGCTTACGATATCTGTTCCTGCAAGAATGGAACTCCCGACAAATAAGACTGATGACAGGGTCATGGCCAGATAGGCCTGTCTCTGTCCCCACAATATTCCCATTATTGCTATGTATATAAGGCTATAGTCAAGTACAAGTTCTGAAGAATAGAGGTCGAGGAAAAGATGATTATATTGTATAAAAGCCAGAATTAGAAATATTATAATATTTTCGATATATGCAAGTGTCCGGCGCGGGAAATTATTAAAAGCTTTTTTGATCCTTATGCCGGGACTGTATCCCTTTTTCCTGAGCTTATTCTGCTCTTCATGCCAGACATAAGTCTGTTTGAGACCATTTTCAATATCATGGCCAGGCTTCCATCCGGTCCTTTTTATCCTTGAATTATCAAGACGGGAATGATTTATAGAGATTTTATAGGAATTCTTATGGTCCATCCCTTTTACTTTATATAGTCTGGATAATATATTTGCAAGATCATTTATGGAGCATTCAGTATCCGTAGAGATATTTATTGTATCTGTGCATTTGGGATCAGCAACAGCCCTGTACAGTGCATCAGCAAAGTCTCCGACATAGATAAAATCTCTTGTCTGGGTGCCGTATCCATTGATGGTCAGTTTTTTTCTGTTTAATATGTTTTCAATAAAAGTAGATATAACTCCTCTGTCTCTATTCTCGCCGGGACCATAAATATTTGAAGCTCTTATACAGAGTGACTTGAGTTTAAATAGCTCACTCCACTTTCTGCAATAATATTCCTTGATATAATTACTTATGCCTGACGGGGTCACTGGCCCGGGTTCGTCGGTTTCCCTGAAAGGAAGTTCTCTGATATTTCCAGGATTACCATAAATAGATGAACAGGATACAATAATAAATTTTTTAATTTTGCACTTTTCTGCAAAACACAACATATTTGCAAGGCCGGTAAAATCTGTGTTATTATCGGGTTTGACAGTCCCTTTGATGGTTTTCTTTATGTCCTGTCCGGAAAGATGTATTACAATATCTATATTTCTGGATTCGAATATTTTTATACATTTTGGATCAGCTGCATCAAGCTTATAAAATGTATGTTTTGATTTTATTTTATGATCCGAGACGGCACAGAGATTATCAATGATAGTTACCCTGTGTTTTTCCTTTATAAATCTTTCAGCGATATGTGTCCCCAGGAATCCATAACCGCCTGTAATTAAAATATTCAAAATAGCAGCTCCTTAATATTGCTATAGTCAAGTAATTTATTATACTTTATTCTAAAAAATTATTGTTAATACTATTAAATTTTATACAATAATAGTAAAAAAATAAAGTACTGGTCCAATTATTTAAAAAAACTATGATTAAAATTTTATATTGTCCGTAATTAATTTTTGTAGAAAGATTAAAAACAATCGTGGAATATGGCGGAGTAAAAATAAGATCAAAGAGGATTTATAAAGTATTGTTGACGGCAGCACTATACCTGTTCCCGGGATGATGTCTGCAGGTAATATAGGTATTGATGAAAAACCTTTTTTTGCAAAATTTAAATAGCAGGAACCGGATCATAGCTTTATCTTTTTTTCTCCAATGACCTTTATGCAGGCTTCAACAATTTTTTTATCATAAAGTTTATT
>CBDUUS010000148.1:0-4064 GCA_965370465.1 uncultured bacterium
CTGGTGGAGATGAGCGGACTTGTTCTTTCGTCTCCCTAACGGTCGCTGCAGAGACGCAGACTCCCTCGCTTTGCTCGGTTAAGTCTTTTCAAGTCCTGAAAAATATGCACCAATGGCATATTTTCCTCAATCTGGATTAAATCTACTGGTGGAGATGAGCGGACTTGAACCGCCGACCTCTTGTCTGCCAGACAAGCGTTCTCCCAGCTGAACTACATCCCCACACAGATATATATTACTTTAAAATATTCAATTTAAAAAGTAGATTTTATGGATTCGGGCCGTGCTGGTCGTTCCCTAAATACCTTACCCCATTATTTTTCTGCGTATTTACCGGTCTTTGGCCTATCTCCATGATTTCTTCATTTTTAATTTGTAAAATAAATAAAAAAAGCTACAAAAGGAATGAAGATGAATTCTAAAAGAAAAATAATTTACAGCATCACTATTTCAGCAATTATTGTCTTGATCACTGCATTGGTCCTGACTTCATGCATTGGGGTGGGGCCATTTGGGGAAGAACAAGACATTTCAGCTGATCAGGGTATAGAAATATTTGAACTGGAAAGAGGTGATATTGTACAGATTGTTGCAACTACCGGCTCTGTAGATTCAAGTACACAGAATTATTACACTCTGCAAGTCTCCGGTGAAGTAATCTCTGCTCTGGAAAAGGGAGATTTGTTCAAAGAAGGAGATCTACTGGTAGAAATAGATGATTCTGATGCCCTGGACCAACTGGAACAAATTGAAAGGGATATAAAAAATGCTGAAAGCTCACTAAGAACAGCCTGGATCAATTACCAAAAAGCTCTTGATTCAAATCATATTGCTGTTCAGCTGGGAGAATTAAATACCGAAGGAGCAGAGAGATCGACAGAAAGCGCACTGGTCTCACTGGAAACAGCAAACAGGAGTGCAGAGTTATCCCTGGAAAGCGCCCGGCGGGCCCTTGAAAGTGCACAGGATGTGGAATCTGCAGAAAATACAGTCGAATCTATAAAAAGTTCTAACCGCTCTTCCCAGAACCAGGCAGAAACTTCTTATGAACAATCTATCGACAATCAATCGACCACTTATTGGAACAATCTTTCCAGCCTGCAATCAGCTGAGGCCCAAATAGCACTGACTGCTGAGAATATAAAGCAGGCTGAATTAATAGTAGAGGCTGCAAAAATTGAATTGGAATCAGCAGATGAAAACCTGCAGGATTATAAGCTCAGTGCCACCTATGATGGGATCGTTTTATCTTCTGATTTCAGGACGGGCGAACAGGCAAGCGGGTCTGCTATGATATCTATAATAAGTGATGAGTTCATAATAGAAGTGACAATAAGCGAGAATGATATATCCAAAATATCTGAAGGCAATGAAGTTTTAATTACCCTGGATGCTTATTCTGACCTGGAGTTTGAGGGCAGGATGATCAAGATCATTCCTATAACAATCAATGACAGCGGAATCATATCCTTTGAAGTATTGATAGAATTTGAAACAGAAGAAGATATTGATATATATCATGGATTATCGGCTAATGTATCTATCATTACCCATAAGGCGGAAGATGTATTATATGTCCCAATCCAGTCAGTTTACAAAGAAGACAAGAAGAGCTATGTAGATCTTTTAATATCAGATCAGGTAGATTCTGAAGACGTAAGCAAGGCCATAGAGAAAGTGGAAGTCACAACAGGCATAAATGACTATCTATATATTGAAGTGATTTCAGGGCTCAAAGAAGGAGATATAATAGTCACATCAAGAATAAAGTGACCTTTTAAATATTATGAATGAAATGATGGGATAAATAATGGAGCGAAAAGTCATAGATATGAAAAGAATCACCAAAACATACAGGATAGGTGATATAAAAGTAAATGCTTTAAGGGGAGCTGACCTAACCATAAAAGAGGGTGAATTTGTTGCTATCATGGGACCTTCTGGATCAGGGAAATCAACACTTATGAATATTATAGGCGCACTTGACATTCCTACTACTGGCTCATATTTACTTGAGAATATTGATATAAGCAGGTTAAATGATAATCAACTTGCAGAGATAAGGAACAAAAAGATTGGATTTGTATTTCAAACTTTTAATCTTCTTTCAAAGTCTAATGTTATTGGAAATATTGAGCTTCCTTTGATCTATTCGAGAAAGAACCCAAAAAAGTCCAGGAAAAAGCTAATAAGTGATGTAATAGAATCAGTCGGCCTTACTGGATGGATAAGGCATCGCCCCAATGAACTTTCAGGTGGCCAGAGGCAGAGAGTGGCCATTGGCAGGGCTCTTGTAAATGATCCGGCTGTGATTCTGGCTGACGAACCCACGGGAAATCTGGATTCAAGGACAGGAGAGGAGATACTGGCTATCTTTCAGGACCTGAATAAACAGGGGAAAACAATTCTTTTTGTTACACATGAGCTTGAACTGGCCAGACACGCTCAAAAAATAGTCTATCTAAAGGACGGGATCATCATTAATGAAGAAAAGATAGACGAGCCCATTGATGCCAGAGAGAGGCTTGAAGACATGCCGAAATTAGAAGATAAAATATATGACCTGGAAGAGAGTAATTCAAGATGAAAAGAATATATGAGAATATAATAATTGCATTGAAATCCCTGGGCTCAAACAGGCTGAGGACTTTTCTGACTATGCTCGGAATTATAATCGGAGTAGGCGCGGTTGTCGCAGTTATGGGAGTAGGTGCCGGTGCTGAGGCATCCATTATTGGAGATATTCAGGACATAGGAGCTAATGTAATAACTATTTCTCCAGGAACAGAGAAAGCCAGTGCTCCGGGGAAAATGGCACAGCGATTTAAAAATGGTGAAGAGGAAGAGGAGATAGTCGAGGGGGATCTCTATATTGAAGATATGTATGCACTGGAAAGAGAAGCTAAGCTTTTAAATGAAATAGTGCCAGTTTATACCGGTGGAGACATAATAACTTATCTGAGCTGGAGCGGAACGAGCAGCATTATTGGTACGACAGAAGATTTTTTAACAGTGCAGGGATATGAGATAGATAAGGGCAGTTTCTTCACTGAAAGCGATGTGGCAAATATGTCAAATGTAGTGGTACTTGGCGATACCGTAGTAAGTGATTATTTTGGCAAAATAAATCCTGTAGGCGAGATAATCAAAATAGGCGGTAAAAATTTTACTGTTATAGGCACGGTCAAATCAGCAGGTTCATCCTTCAAGATGAATCCTGATGATACTGTCTATATTCCCATAACTACAGCTCAGAACAAACTCTATGGTGCGGATACTATAAATTATATTTTAGCTAAAGTGGAAAGCGAAGAGCTTGTGGATGAAGCTACTGAAGAATCAAAGGGGATACTCAGGATTCAGCATAATATTTTACCGGGTGGAAGCAATGATTTCAGCATAAGCGGGAATACTCAGATCCTGGAAATGGCAAGTACTATAGCTACCACTCTTTCAGTTGTTTTAGGTGGGATAGCTGCAATATCTCTTCTGGTAGGCGGAATAGGAATTATGAATATCATGTTTGTATCGGTAACTGAGAGGACAAGAGAAATAGGGATCAGAAAAGCAGTAGGGGCAAAAAACAGGGATATCATGATACAGTTTCTAACGGAAAGCATAGTATTGAGTTTCCTTGGAGGGGTCCTTGGCATAGGATTTGCATACCTTTTGACATGGGCGATGGAAAGCCTTATAAGTTCAATAATTACTGCAACTCCTATAATACTGGCTCTTTCATTCTCAACTGCTATCGGCCTGATATTCGGGATCTTTCCTGCAATGCGTGCAGCAAGATTGCATCCCATAGATTCATTGAGATATGAATAGGATCTGTCTCTTAGGAGCCTGTCCGAGAACTGGGCTCAGTCTTGCAGGCTGATATTTTTAAACAGATCAAGGCCTGAGGAAGAAGCGATATGGTACCCGCGATGACGAAAAACGAAAATATGTGTAAAAATAGCGACTGCCCAAAGGGTTGGACAATAAAACAGCAATCTGTTTTGTTAAATCTCCTATGCAATGTAGTACATTGCATAGATCGCTTTGCCTTGCATCTTACTATT
>CBDUUS010000149.1:0-4049 GCA_965370465.1 uncultured bacterium
CCATATGGAGGATGTCAGGGAACTTTTAAAAAATATTTTTATAATAATTTTAGCAAGCCTGGCGGTATTGGCGGTCCTATTTATAATCCTTGTATCTACTGATAAAAAGAAAAACTTAAGGAAAATCGGCTTTATATGTTTATGGTCCTCTTCCATAGTATTATTTATATTTTTATTATTCTATATCCTGAGCACTAATTTCTCATATCTTTTTAATATTTTCCATGCAGCATTTTTTCCTCAGGGAAATTTTATGTTTTCGGAAGATTCGCTGCTTATTACTTTATTTCCCTTTGGATTTTTTTACCAATATTTTATAAGATTGATTATATGTTCGTCAGCTGCGGCCCTGGCACTTATTATTGCAGGGATAGCCTGTATTTTTGTTCAAAATAAAATAGAGAAGGATCAGAAATGAAAAGTGATCTCATAAATAGAAAAAGGCTTATAGACCTTTTCATCGAACTCGCCAGAATAAAGAGCCCGTCTGGAAATGAAAGGGAAATAGTAGATCATGTAAGCACTATTTTAAGAGATCTGGGCCTGGATGTTAATATAGACGACTCGGGTAAAGAATACGGGTCCAATAGCGGCAATATTACCGCTTATTATAGAGGTACGTCAAAAGACGGAAGGCTTCCTATATTTCTGGGGGCACATCTGGATACTGTAAGGGTCGATGGAGATATTGAACCGGTCATAGAAAAAGGAATAATAAGCAATAAAAATGACTATATTCTGGGAGGTGATGACAAAGTTGCTGTAGCAGCCATAATAGAGGCATTAAGGGTAGTGATCAATAATAATATACCTTCTACAGATATTTATATTGTATTTACAATATCTGAGGAAATAGGAGTTTTAGGGGCAAAATATATTGATCTTGATAGAATAGGGGCAAAATATGGATTTGTATTTGATGCTGATGGAGATATTGGAACCATTTATAATCAGGGCCCGTATCAGGATTCTATAGATGCAGAATTTATTGGAAAGGCTGCCCATGCAAGCATGCCTGAAAAAGGCATAAATTCGATCAAAGCAGCGGCGCTTGCTATTTCTAATATCAAAACCGGCAGGATAGATGCTGAGACTACTTCAAATATTGGCAAGATCACAGGGGGCCAGGCAAGAAATATCGTACCTGAAAGAACCAGGATGCTCCTTGAAGCGAGAAGCCTTGACCCCGCTAAGCTAAAAAAAGTTATAGACCCTATGATAGATGCACTTAAAAAAGCATCAGAAGAAACAGGTACCGTGCTTGACTATAAGCTTATAAGAGAGTATGACGGGTTCAATATTGGCTGTGATGAGATCCCGGTAAAAGCAGCGCTCTCTGCTATTAAAAATATCGGCATTAAACCAGTAGTAGCTTCTTCCGGGGGCGGAAGTGATATTAATATATTCAATTCAAAAGGCAAAAGAGCAGTAAATTTAAGCTCAGGAATGGAAAATATCCATACAGGTTCTGAATATGTAAAGACAGATCAGCTGATAAAGCTATCAGAGTTGATAATAGAGATCAGCACCATGAGTATTATCAAAGATCAATAAAGGAATATATTGGATAAAAGATTATATGAAGAAAAACTAAGCTCTAAAAAACTTTTTAACGGACGGATCCTTGGATTGTACTGCGATAACGTAAGGCTTCCTAATGGAAAAACTGCTTCCCGCGAGAAAATAACACATCCCGGCGCTGTCGGCATTGTTCCGGTCACAAATGACAATGAGATACTGCTTGTCAGGCAATATCGTTATCCTGTAAATGATATAACCATTGAAATACCTGCAGGGAAACTTGACAAAGATGAATTGCCGGGTAACTGTGCAAAGAGAGAACTGGCGGAAGAAGTAGGCGCATTAGATGGAGAGCTGCAGCTATTATCATCATTCTATACTACTCCGGGGTTTTGCAATGAAGTGCTGCATCTTTTTCTTGCTACTGGTTTTAATAGATCAAATAATAATCCGGACGAAGATGAATTTCTGGATATAATTGAAATAAAAATGGATTCTGCTCTTTCATGGATCAGGGAAGGCAAGATAAAAGATTCCAAGACCATTATAGGCATACTTATGGCCAGAGATTTTTTAAATAATGGGTAAAAAAGAATATAAAACTTCTTCAACTACTCATATAAAGAAGAATGATCCGGTTAATGTGCATAATAAAAAAATCCAGATAGCACTGGATAAGCATGTTTTTGATTATATCGAATACCTCAGATTTGAAAAGCTGCTGCTTAAAAACACTATAGTGTCTTACAAGCGCGATCTTAATAAATTCAGAGATTATCTTTTGATAAATGCAGCCATTGATTTTAAATATATGACAAAGCTGCAGGTCACTGATTTTTTAAAATACCTTTACAGCAGCCAGAGCGAGGTGTCGGTCTCCAGGATATTGTCTGCGATAAGAGGTTTTTATAAATTTCTGATCAGACATCAGGCAATAATAGAAAATCCCTTTTTAGGAATCAAAAATCCACATACTTCAAAAAAGATCATGGAAGTGCTTGATATAGAGGAAGTTGAAAGATTTCTTGAAGCCATACCAATAAGTACCCCTGCTGACCTGAGAGACAAAGCGATGTTTGAGATTATGTATGGCTGCGGTCTAAGGGTAAGCGAAATAGCAGGGTTAAGGACAGGAGATATAGACCATGAACAACAGCTCTTGAGATTTATTGGCAAGGGAGAGAAGGAAAGGCTGACTCCGCTTGGGGAAACAGCACTTCTATATCTTAATAAATATATGGCTTCTGGAAGGGGAAAACTTGAGAAAGAGATCAAGTCTGATTATGTATTTTTAAACTGCAGGGGCAGAAGACTGTCAAGGCAGGGATTCTGGAAAATATTAAAAAAATATTCAAAGAGATCTGGTATAGAGAAAAATATATACCCTCATATTTTCAGACACAGCTTTGCGACACACCTTCTCCAGGGAGGTGCAGATATCAGAGTAGTACAGAAGCTTCTCGGGCACAGCAGCATCTCTACGACAGAGATCTATACGGGCCTGAGTAAAGAATATTTAAAGGATGTGTATTTTAAGTTTCATCCAGGAGAAAAAATAATTGATGATTGAAGTTATCATATCAATGGACCATTACATGCCAATAGCAAAAAGTAAAATTTTATTTGCAAATCGAAAATATTTTGATATGGTATAAAATCATTCTTAAAAGGAGAAAAAATTGATGAGTTCATTTGGACAGCAGATACTGGATTTTCTTAGATCCCTTATAACATGGCTTCCCGGCCTGGCGTTTGGGGTAATACTTCATGAATATGCACATGGACTAATAGCTTACCGCAGCGGTGATCCCACAGCTAAAAATCATGGCAGGCTCACACTTAATCCTATGGCCCATATTGATCTTTTTGGAAGCATATTGCTTCCTCTGCTTCTCCTTCTTTTAAATTCTGGAATTATTTTCGGATATGCAAAACCTGTACCCATAAATCCAGGGTATTTTAAGAATTACAGAAAAGGTATGAGATATACGTCGCTTGCCGGTCCGGTGGCCAATCTTATACTTGCAGTTGTTGTTGGACTGGTATATGGAATATTTTTTTACCTTATAATAAAGCTTTCTGGCGGATTTCAGGATAGTAGCAGCATAGGATTTAAATCTTTTAATATTTTTAATGAATTTTTTAGAAATACTATCTATATAAACATTTTCCTCGCTATCTTTAATTTTATACCGATACCGCCTCTTGACGGATCGAAGATACTGGCGTCTTTTCTTCCGAATAATGCGATGCATAGATTCCTTTCATTTGGGCGCTATGGTTTTTTCTTTATATTTATTTTTATTTTCCTTCTGGGAAGAAGTTTCTTCGCTTTTATCTCTCCGGTATTTGGTTTCCTTTATAATCTTTGCACCTGGTGGCAATATTTTCTAAATTAAAGGCATCTGCTTTTAATTAATATTTTAAAAAAAGACTCTCTGATATATCATAAAGCTATATAATTTTAATGCTCAAAAAATAGGAGAATAATATGCAAGAAATAATGCTAACCGGTTTCAGGCCCACAG
>CBDUUS010000150.1:0-4041 GCA_965370465.1 uncultured bacterium
AATAGTGAGAGCAGCTAAACGAAGTGAAGATATGTATAAAAATTTATAACTTACTATTGATAAAGAGGGTTACTAATCTGGAGAAAGAGACCATAATATGATTATACTAATAAGCATAGAGAAACTCCTTTCCGGTAAATTTGTCGAAGGAACAAGAATGGAATTTAAGGAAGGTTGGAATCCAGTTTCTGTTATGCGGACAATCTGTGCTTTTGCTAATGATTTTGGAAATGAGGGCAGCGGTTATATTATTATTGGAGTTGAAGAAGAAAATGGCAGGGCCAAACGACCGGTAAAAGGCTTTGACCCCGATGAGCTTGAACGAGTTCAAAAAGAACTTATTGGTTATTGTAATCTTATTCAACCATCATTCTTCCCCCGCTTATCTTTAGAAGAGATTGATAATAAGCAGGTTTTGGTAATCTGGGTACCGGCAGGCAGCAACAGACCTTATAAAGTACCGGATGATATTACTGCAAAGCATAAAACCTACAACTTTCGGATACGGCAGTTTTCCAGTAGTATTGTGCCAGATAGAGAACAAGAAGCAGATCTGGTTCAGCTTACAGCAAAAATTCCTTTTGATGACAGGGTAAATAGCAATACCAAAATCGATGATTTGAATTTTGCCCTTATGAGAGAGCATCTTTCACAGACGAAAAGCAGGCTGTACGATGAAAGTGCAAAAATGAGTGTTGAAGAGTTAGCTGATGCAATGAATTTATCTCAGGGGGTTAGAGAACATCTGTTCCCGAAAAATGTTGGATTACTGATGTTCTCAGAAGAGCCCGGGAGATTTTTTAATGGTATTCAAATCGATGTAGTTGAATTTCCTAATGGCTTAGAGGCAAAAGAGTTTAATGAAAAAACATTTAACGGACCGATTCAGAAACAACTGATAGATGCCCTCTCTTATCTTAAAACCAATATTATTAGGAGCAAGGTTATTAAATATGACGATAGAGAGAAGGCGGATAAAGTTTATAATTATCCATATCCTGCAATAGAAGAGGCATTGGCCAATGCGGTATATCATCGAAACTATGAATTGCGTGATCCCATTGAAGTAAGGGTATTACCATCTTCAATAGAGATAATAAGCTATAGCGGTATTGGCCCATCCTTAAAGCAAGCTGATTTTGAAAAAGGGGTTGTAAGAACAAGGAGGTACAGAAACAGACGAATCGGCAGCTTCCTAAAGGAGCTGGGGCTAACAGAAGGTAAGGGGACCGGTATTCCGATTATTTATAAGGTATTAAAAAATAATGGCTCGCCAAAACCTATTTTTGATACAGATCATCCAAATAGAAGTTTTTTTGTTGTAGAATTTCCTATCCATCCTGATTTCAAGAATTCTAATGACGGTGGCTCAATAGGTGGCTCAATAGGTGGCTCAAAGGAATTAACTATCCGGCAGAAAGAGATTATTGAGATTATTAAACCCAATAATAAAATTAGTTACAGAGCAATTGCTGAAAAGCTTAAGATAAATGGTTCTGCGGTAAAGAAGCACCTGAATACCTTAAAAGAAAAAGGCTTACTCAAAAGAATCGGAGGTACGCGGGGACATTGGGAAATCAATAATGAAATATGAGTTATTGATTATGAGTTGAGAAATATTGACCTGTCGCATATAGCACAAATGCGATAGAATATATCCAGAAAATGTTATGATAAAGGAGCTGTACAGAATGGACATCAGGCCCTCTACAACGATCCGACAGAACTATAATGGTTTTTCAAAATACTGCCATGAGCTTGACGAACCGGTGGTGCTGACGCGTAATGGGAAAGCTGATCTAATTGTCATGAGCCATGAAGCATTCCGGCGCATGGAAGCTCGCGTTAAATTACAATCAAAGCTGCTGATAGCAGAAAAGCAAATTGCCGAAGGTGAGCCATTGATTGAACATAATGACGTTATTACAAGAATGCGGAACAAGATCAATGCTACAAAGAAATAAAATCAAATATACTCCTTCAGCAGCAGAAATCATGCTGGAAAAGATATCCAATGAATAATCAGGCTTGCAGAGTTTCCTAATTGATTAATCGCTGCAGCAGGATCATTTTTCTTGTAAATACCTGATGTATACCTTAAGATTGTGCTGCTAATAATACAAATACAAGGGAGATTGCTCCTGAGATACTCTTATATGCAAATCTGGGAGCAGTACAGATAGATTATGGTAATTCCCCCAGGGGAATGCGTAAAAGTAGCCGATATAAGGAAAAACAGGAGTCTTTGATGTGCTCACCCGGGTTATCAGCAGCCCTTATAAAGCATATATATAGAAGATTATTTTCCATTAGTGGTTCTGGGAAAGTATAGGAGTGAGAAATAATATGATAATGCAATCTAAACTACTGGAAGAAAGCAAGAAAAACGAGGAAAGTTTGAGGGCAATAAAACCCTCCAACAGGGTACTTTTGATATCTCACTGCCTGAGGTCCAGTGCGAAGTGTACAGCAAAGATGACCAGGGCAGGGCTTATGTGCAGGGACGAATGTCCGGACAGATGTACGGTGGGACGCCTGAGGCTGCTCGCTGAAAGATTGGGCTATAAGGGGATATGCATAGCTCCCGGAGGATCTATGGCCCTGAAGTTTATAAAGAAAAATAAACCGGGGGGCATAGTCGCCATAGCATGTATGAAAGAGCTGGAAGAGGGTGTATGTGCAGTCAGGGAATTTGTAGGGGCAGTAAAAGGTGAAGGAAACTCTCCGATGATCGTGCTGGTACCGCTTTTAACAGACGGATGTGTAGACACAGAAGTAGATGAAGAAGAAGCTAAAAGAATAATAAATCTATAAATTTTTTATGGCTCCGCAGTGATCACCGGCCCCCGGCCACTGATCTGTAAACGGAAAGGGTCCTCACCGCTGTCTCTTCCCATGAGAAGTCCTTTGCCCTTTTGATTGAGGAGGCAGAAAGCTTTTCTCTTAGATCCCTGTCCCCGCAGACCCTGACAATGCTTTTTGAAAATCCGCTTATATCTCCCGGTTTTAATAATATTCCAGCATCTCCTACCACTTCCTTTATAGACGAGCTGTCCGAACATATGACAGGAAGGCCGCAGCTCATGGCCTCAAGCGGAGGGAAACCAAAACCTTCGAAAAGTGAAGTGAATACAAATATAGCAGCTTGATTATAAAGCTGGATAAGCTCGCTGTCAGTGGTCCTGCCGGTAAATATGATGTCTTCTTTGTATGGCGAGCCGTCCCTTTCGCTATAAGCCGCTTCGCTTTTCCATCCTGTCCTTCCGGCTATGACAAGTTTATGGTTGAGATCCGGACAATCCCTCTTTGCAAGATTAAAAGCCTTGATAAGGGTCACAAAATCTTTCCTCGGTTCAATGGTTCCCACTGAAAGCAGGTAGGGTCCGTCTATATTGAACTTTTCAGGCACATTCCTATCAGATTCCCCGGAGCCTAGTTTTTTAAAAACCGGTTCTGCAGCGAGATGGATCATAGCGATCTTATCTTTTTCTATTTCAAAATATCTATGTATATCATCTGCAGTACTCTGTGACGGGGCCAGGATCCTTGAGGAGGTATTTGCATTCTTTCTGACCAGGTGGCTGTACTTTTTAATGAACCAGTCAAAATTGAATTCCGGATATCTCATAAATGCCAGGTCATGGATGGTAAGCACAATATTTTTATTTAAAGTGGGCGGAATGAGATAGTCCATACAGTGGAAGATATCAGCTTTAAATCCAAGAAGTTCTATGGGAGGAAATCTAAGGCGCTCATGAAGCTTTAGGACCCTGCGGCCGGCTCTCATGAAATTAAAGCTGATATCAGCGTCCGTAAATTCTGTTTTTAGATTGTAAGCTATGTCAAGATAATCGCTGCTGCTATATGTACCGAATAATATGTATTCATTTTTTTTATCTATGGAAAGAAGTCCCCTTGTAAGGTTTAATATATACCTTCCGGCTCCTATATCCTGCCCATGATTTATAAGCGAAGAGATATCGAGGCCTATCTTTATTTTTTTGGGATCTGTCATGATAATCTATCAATAAATCTATGAAC
>CBDUUS010000151.1:0-4014 GCA_965370465.1 uncultured bacterium
GAATAAATAGTGAATTATAAGCAAAAATAATACTTTTTTATAATTATTGCTATAATTTAAAAAAATTTATAAAAGGGAGAATAAAATATGAGAGAGCTTAACTTACTAACAGATTTTTCTCAAAAAGCGGGAACAGAAATAGATCCAAAAGATATAAAGATAGATGACACCACGCTCAGGGATGGAGAACAGACGGCCGGAGTGGTTTTTGCAAATGATGAAAAAGTGCATATCGCAAAAATGCTTGATAAGATAGGCGTCCATCAAATAGAATCCGGCATTCCGGCTATGGGCGGGGATGAGAAAGATGCCATTAAAAAGATCGCAGGGCTGGATCTTAACTGCAGCATACTGGCCTGGAACAGGCCGGTAAAGTCAGATATTGAAGCATCGATTGAATGTGGAGTAGATGCAGTGGCACTTTCAATCTCTTCATCGGATATTCATATTGAACATAAGTTGAGAAAAAGCAGGGAATGGGTTCTGGAGACCATGAAAAGCGGGGTTGACTTTGCAAAGAGCCATAATCTCTATGTATCGGTCAATGCCGAGGATGCTTCCAGGTCCGATATGGAATTTTTACTACAGTTTGCACGCATAGCGAGAGATGCAGGAGCTGACCGTCTCCGGTATTGTGATACTCTGGGGATACTGGATCCGTTTGAGACATTTATGAGAGTTAAAAACATAATAGATATAATCGGTATTGATATGGAGATGCATACACATAATGATTTCGGGATGGCGATAGCAAATGCAATAGCAGGAATAAAAGCTGGCGCAACATATGTAAACACCACTATCAATGGTCTTGGCGAGAGAGCCGGTAATGCAGCATTTGAAGAACTTGTGATGGCTCTCAAATTTATCGAAGGAGTGGATCTTGGATTCGATACTACACTTTTTAGGAATCTATCTGAATATGTCGCAAGAGCTTCAAGCAGGGTGCTTCCAATATGGAAGCCCATAGTCGGAGGGAATCTCTTTGTTTATGAAAGCGAAGACAAAGTTAAGGGTATTATGGCAAATCCGGAGACTTATGAACTGTTTAAGGAAACCGATGTTGGCCTTGAAAGACAGTATGTGCTTGGCAAATATTCTGGAGTAAATTCAGTCATCCAAAAAATGAAAATGCTGGGGGTCAATATGAATGAAAAGGAAGCAGTGGAAATGGCAGAAATAATCAGAGACAGGACCGTAGCTTCCAAAAGATCATTATTTGATAGTGAGATAATGGAAACTTATAAAGAGTATAAGGGCGCATCCAAAAAGGTAAAAGCAGGAAAAGGGAAGGATAAATAATGAGTAAATCAAAAAAAGACAGAAAAATCAATATATTAGATACTACGCTTCGAAATGGTGAGAAGACTGCTGGAGTCGTATTTTCAAAACATGAAAAGATCAGAATAGCGAGGATGCTGGATGAGATAGGCATACCGGAGATAGAAATAGGCACGCCGGCTCTCGGAGATCTGGAAAAGGATATGATGAAAGCTGTTCTGAAATCAAATTTGAATGCAAAGCTCTATGCATACTGTGATGCTGATGTAGGAGCCATAGAGGCAGCGGCTGCTACCGGGATAAAGAATGTGGTTATAAATATATCGACTTCTGATATACATATAAAAGAGATATATAGACAAAACCGCACATGGGTGGTCAATAAACTGCGGGAGGCCATAAGAACTGCCAGTAAAAATGATTTGAAGTTTATTATAAGTGCCGAAGATGCTACAAGGACCGAACTTGAGTTTCTCCTGAAGCTTATTTCTCTGGCAAAAAGGAAAGGAGCGGAAAGATTCAGGATATGTGATACTGTATCAAAATTTGATCCGTTCAGGACATTTATGAATATCAGCGCCATCAATAGTGCAGTCGATTTTCCGCTTGAGATGTATAATCATAATGATTTTGGCATGGCAACAGCAAATGGCATGGCTGCTATAAGGGGCGGTGCCGCAGGTCTCGTGGTCAGTATCGGAGGTCTTGGAGACGGCACAGGCAATGCTGCGCTTGAAGAGATTGTAATGGCACTCAGATACCTGGAAAATATCGAACTTGGTATCGATACTTCAAAGTTCAGGGAGATAGCAGAATATGTGGCAAAGGCGTCTTCCAGAGCGGTTCCTATATGGAAAGCCATCGTTGGGACCAATGTATTTGCCCATGAATCCGGCATACATACAGATGGAGTCATAAAAAATCCTAAAAACTATGAAGTCTTTAATCCGGCAGAGGTCGGGCTCACAAGACAGATCGTAGTAGGCAAGCATTCAGGCTCCCATACTATTCTGCATAAGTTCAAGGAATATGATATAGAGCTCACTGATAGGGAAGCCAATGATATACTTGTCATGACAAGATCGATGTCTGTGGATCTCAAAAGGCCGCTTTTTGATAAGGAACTTATGTATATCTATAAAGAATACAGGTCCAAAAAGAAAGCAGATCCTGATAAGGATCATAAATAGATAAAGGGAAAGGAATATTTTTGGGAAAGACTATTTCAGAAAAAATATTAAGTGAACATGCAGATAGGCAGTTAAAAGCAGGCGATATTTCTGTTGTTGATGTTGATGTGGTCATGAGCCAGGACGGCACCGGACCGCTTGCAGTCAGCCAGATCCAGAAGATGGGTTTTAAAACTGTCAAATATCCACAAAAGTCTATCTTTTTTATTGATCATGCTGCGCCAAGCCCCAGAAAAGAGCTTTCAAATTCCCATGCTGTCCTGAGAAGCTTTGCTGCTGGCTGCGGAGCAGTTTTAAGCGATGTAGGGAGAGGAGTATGCCATCAGATATTAATAGAAGACTACTCATGTCCCGGAGATATTGTGATAGGCGGAGACTCACATACCTGTACATCAGGTGCGCTTGGAGCATTTGCAACAGGAATGGGCTCCACAGATATTGCTGTGGGATATGCTCTTGCAAAGACATGGCTCAGGGTCCCCGGGACAATTAAGGTGAATTTTAATGGTAGATTAAATGACGGTGTCTGCGCCAAGGACCTGATAATCTATCTTATTGGTAAGATAACTTCCGATGGAGCCACCTATAAGGCTATTGAATTCAGCGGTGAAGTGAGCCATAAAATGGATATGGACGGACGCTTTACTATATCAAATATGGCCGTGGAAGCCGGTGCCAAGACCGGGTTATTTGAAGCTGACGGTATTACAAAAGAGTACCTTCAGAGCCGAGGAAGAGCAGATTGTTTCAAGGAGATATATGCCGATGAGACAGCTGTCTATGAACAGATAATAGATATTGATTGTTCGGTCATTGATCCGATGGTATCACAGCCCCATACAGTTGATAATGCTCTACCGGTAAGGGATCTTGGAAAAGTCAAAGTCGACCAGGTATTTATAGGTACATGTACAAATGGAAGGCTAAGCGACCTTAGAATAGCTGCAGACATATTAAAAGGCAAAAATATTGCAGATGGTGTAAGACTTCTGGTCGTACCTGCTTCTAAAGATATATATATCGAGGCTATCAGGGAAGGGATAATAGAGACACTTATCGAATGTGGTGCGGCAATACAGAATCCGGGATGCGGACCATGTGTAGGGGTCCATCAGGGAATACTTGCTGATGGAGAAGTATGCCTGTCAACACAGAACAGGAACTTTAAGGGCCGCATGGGCAATACAGACGCTTTTATATATCTGTCTTCTCCTGCTACCGCAGCATGGAGTGCGGTCAAAGGTTATATTGCCGATCCGAGGGAGGTAAAGTAAATGAGTAATAAGAAAATACTTAATGGAAAGAGTTTTAAATTCGGAGATGATATTTCCACGGACCTTATAGCTCCGGGAAGACTTTTTCACTTAAGATCAAATCTTCCGGAACTGGCAAAACATGTACTTGAAGATGCAGATCCTGAATTTGCAAAAAAAGTCAGAAGCGGAGATTTTGTAGTCGGGGGGAGAAATTTCGGGCTTGGTTCGAGCAGGGAGCATGCTCCAACGATCATCAAGCTTGCCGGAGCCGGGGCCGTGCTGGCAAA
>CBDUUS010000152.1:0-4000 GCA_965370465.1 uncultured bacterium
AACTTCTTTATGGCAGCCTTCTGGACTATAATGAGTTTAGGGCTTATGCTTTTCGTCTCTATCACGATGCTAAAGATTTATTCAGGCTGGAAGATCTGCTTGTTTCAAAATATCAAAATTATTTAAATAAAAAATATGCTTGACAGAATCTTTATTAGAAGAAAAATAAAACTAATCCAGGAAGAGTTAAGTAGATTGGATAAACTGGGTCATTATACTTTTGAGGAAATAGTAAATGATTTTATCAGGATGTATGCAGTTGAACGGGCGCTGGAGAAGATCATCATGAGGGCAATCGATATAAATCAACATATCATTGCCGAAACCGGACATGGGGACGAGAGCATAAGAGGCTATGAAGATACCTTTTATGCACTTTTTAACCTGGGTGTTTATTCTGAGGACTTTGCTAAAGAGATAGCTCCCAGTGCCGGACTGAGAAGCCGGTTAGTGCATGAATACAATGATACCAGAGATGAAATTATTTATAAATCAGTTGAAGATGCAATAGGACAGTATGCAAAATATTGTAGTTCTATTTTAAAATTTATTAAAGGTAGAAAATAATAAATAACTGCAAAGGTATTTATATAGACACTATTTTTATGAAATCGATCTTAGTAAAATCTTTATCAAATGAAAATATTTTATTGCAGCCAGCCTTTTTAGCATGACAGGCCATATAAGCATCAGTAAAATCAATATTTTTCTCATCATAAATCTCTAAAGCTTCAATAATTATTGATTTATTTTCAACTATTAGATTCTTAAATTTTAATACCGCAAACATTTTTTCCAGAATGTCTTTTTTATTAAGTTTGTAATAACTCTCCAGGACATAAACGATTTCAGCAAAAACTAAATCACAAATATATATTTCATATTTATCTTCTAATAGACCATTTAAGATATTTTTTGAGATTTTAGCATGTTCAGGCATATCATCAGTAAAAAAGCGGATAAAAATATTTGTATCAGCATATATTCTTTCCTTCATATTAACTCTTTCCCTTTACAGCTTTTTTGGCCCGGGCTTCATGAGTTTTCCTTTCGATCTCCTTCCAGTTTGATTTCTCTCCACCTCTGACGGTCTTTATCGAACTTTCAAGCTCAAGCAGGGAAGGAATTTTTTCAATGATAGCCTTATTTCCAAACAATTTAACAGAAAGCTTATCATTATCCTTAATAGATAGTTTATCCCTTATTGACTTTGGGATAGTAATCTGGCCCTTTTTTGTTATTGTTGTAATACTCATAATAAAAATCCTTACTTTGTAGTTATAGTATTACCTTATCAGCTAATTAAAGAATTTTCAAGCAGAAAAAACCCTGTTGATTATTTCTGCAGCTGATACTGATATTTATAGAGTTTATGGTATATGCCCTTTGCCCTGAGGAGCTCCTTGTGGCTGCCCTTCTCCACGATCTCACCATGGGATAGAACTATAATATTGTCCACATTTTTTATGGTGGACAATCTGTGGGCTATTACTATAGTGGTCCTGTCCTCCATTATCTTTGAAAGAGCATCCTGTATAAGGGCCTCTATTTCTGAATCTATGCTGGAGGTCGCCTCGTCAAGGACAAGCAATACCTCGGGATTGAATACCAGCGCCCTTGCAAAAGCTATAAGCTGTCTCTGGCCCACGGACAGTACCTGGCCCCTTTCCTTTACCTCAAAATCATACTGGTTGGGAAGTTTTTTGATGAATTTATGGGCATTAACATATTTTGAAGCTTCTATGACCTTATCCAGGCTTATGTCCTTATTGCCCAGCCTTATATTATCAAGGACCGTACCGGAGAATAGAAATACATCCTGCATCACAACGCCTATATGCCGTCTCAGGTCCTGAAGGCCGAATTTCTTTATATTAATATTATCCAGCAGTATCCTGCCTTTTTGTATTTCATAGAACCTGTTTATAAGGTTTATTACGGAAGTCTTTCCCGAACCTGTGGCCCCTACAAAGGCAATACTCTGGCCGGCATGAAGATCAAAGGATATATCTTTTAGGACATAATTATCTTTATTATATGCAAACCATACCCTGTCAAACTTTATATTGCCCTTAATTTTTTTCAGACGGACCGGATCGGCGGGAGAGGTGATAGCAGGTTTAAGGTCAAGCAGGTCAAATATCCTCTCGGAAGCAGCGATCGCTTCCTGAAGGATGCCGAATTTTTCGCTTAAATCGCTTATCGGGTGAAAGAACTTTTCAACATATTGTATAAAGGCCACAAGCGTGCCGAGGGTAAGGACATTTCTTATTACCTGTCCGCCGCCATACCATATTACAAGCGCTACTGCTATGGTGCTTATAAGGATGACTATGGGGAAGAACACAGCATAATATAAAATGGTCCTGAGGTATACATTGAGGTACTGACTATTAAGGTCCTCAAATTCTATATTGTTTCCCTTTTCGCGGTTAAAGAGTTTTGTGGTGATAACTCCGGATATAGCCTCCTGTAGGAAGGAATTGATATTAGATATCTTCGTCCGTATTATCCTGAAGGTGATCCGAACTTTTGAGCGGAATATAAAAGTTGCTATTGCAAGAAGTATCAGAACAGAGAATGTGACAAGAGATAGCTTCCAGTTCAGGGCAAGCATAATACCCATTATGCCGAGTATCATAAACAGATCTCCAAAAAGGGTTACTATGCCGGAAGAGAGCATCTCATTTAAGCTCTGTACATCTGTAGTTACTCTGGTCATTATTCTTCCCACGGGGTTTTTATCAAAATGTGACATTGGAAGCTTCTGTATATGGGTAAATATTTCCATCCTCATATCATACATTATCTTCTGGCCCATATATTCAGTATAATAGCCCTGGAAATATCTTATTATAAATTCAAATAATATGGCCAGCCCGTAGAGGACCACTATATACACAAGTCCTTCAGGTTTTCCAGGGGAAATATAATTATCAATAGCCAGCTTTATAAGATAGGGTCCTGCCACCTGCAGTCCTGCAGTCAGGAGTAAAAGGAATATGGTCAGGGCAAGCAGATGCCTGTAGGGCCTGATAAATCTTAAGAGCCTATAAGCGGTCCTTTTATCTATCGGTCTTTCTGACAGTTCTTTTTCATAAAATCCTTCTGGCAATATAGCTCCTATCTTAATTCTTCTTCAAGTTCCTCAGACAATTGCTGCCTTTGATATAGACTCTTATATATACTGCACTTTTTCATAAGTTCCCCGTGCCTGCCTGTAGAGTCAATTTTCCCTTCATCAAGCACTATGATCAGGTCCGAATCTTTTATAGTGGATATCCGGTGAGATATGATGATGGTTGTGATATCCCTGGTCTCAGCTTTAAGATCTTTAAGTATAAGCTCCTCTGTATGTGTGTCCACATTTGAGAAAGAATCATCCAGTATCAGTATCTGCGGTTCTGCAAGAACCGCCCTTGCTATGGCAAGCCGCTGCTTCTGGCCGCCTGAGAGGGTCACGCCCCTTTCGCCGACGGGGGTATCATACTTTTCGGGAAAACCTGATATATCTTCATGAAGGTGGGAGATAGCAGAGGCCCTCATTACTTTTTCATCGATCTCTTCTTTGCTCAGGTCTATAAGTGTATCTTCTGCTCCAAATAATATATTTTCCTTTATTGTCTTTGAAAATAAAAATGGTATCTGGGTAATATATCCTACGGCGCCTCTTAAATGCTCAAGCGGATATTTTCTAATATCTATCCCATCAATATATATAGTGCCATTTTGCGGGTCATCAAGTCTCGGGATAAGGTTTGCCAGTGTTGACTTGCCTGACCCGGTGAAACCGACTATCCCGACCTGCATGCCTGCTTTGATATCAAAACTTATATTCTCAAGCACCGGGCCATCATCCGGCGACGCGGGGGTATCAACAAAATCCAGAAAATTTTCCTTGATGAGTTTTTTTGCATTGTTTCCAAGCTTATATTTGAAAGAAACATTTTTAAACCTGATATCTCCTCTGATGGGGGCCAGGACAGCACCTTTTTTGGGA
>CBDUUS010000153.1:0-3994 GCA_965370465.1 uncultured bacterium
AAATCTCTGAGTCCTTAAAAAAGTATATTTACAAATAATTTTTATTGGGTTTTTGATTTAATACATGATATCAAAAAAAGATTTTTAAAGAAACCATTTATGGCATTCATCGCCGATCCGGCCGAAACAGCCGGGATTTAATCTTGTGGAATGTAAGCTATAATGGGATAATATCTCATATTTATGTGATGAAGGATTTATTTGAATACTGAAAAAAACAAGATGGACAGGGCCGTATTTGAAAGCATAGCATGTAATCTTTGCGGCTCCAGGGAGTATAAAGTCTTAATTGAACCAGAGGTAACGGAATTCGATCCGCTTGAAGTCCTGACGGCATCTAAAGGTATAAGAGGAACACAAAGGATCGTCCGCTGTTTAAAATGCGGCCTGGTATATGTAAATCCCAGGATCAACACAAAAATCGTGGCCGATAGCTATAAGGATGCTATTGATGAAATATATGTTCAGGGTGCAGCTGGACGCCAGCACACTTTCAGGCAATGTGTCAGAAAGATCAGCCAGTGGCAGAAGCCTCCTGGACGTCTTCTTGATATCGGCTGCGCAGCTGGTTTCTTTGTTCACGAAGCACGAAATCACGGGTGGGACGCGATCGGTATCGAGCCCAGTAAGTGGCTGGTCGACTGGGGAGTCAAAAACCTCAGGGAGCGGCTCTACACGGGCACTTTAAAACAGGGCAGGTTTAAGGATGAAGAATTTGATGTCCTGACGATGTGGGACGTACTGGAGCATGTATCGGACCCCATAAGTGAGCTATATGAGTGCAATCGCATACTTAAGGCAGGCGGGATGCTAATTATCAACTATCCTGATTTTGGAAGCATTTTGGCAAGATCAGCAGGACGTAATTGGTGGTTTCTGCTATCAAACCACCTGTACTATTTTACGCCGGTGACGATGCGCAAGTATCTTGAAAAGGCTGGTTTTAAAGTAGAACGCTTTGCCATGCACTGGCAGACACTGCCGCTGGGATACCTTTCGAAGATATTAAGCATATATAGTCCTAAATTATCGCAGTTTAGTGAACGTTTATTCAAAGCCATGAAGATGGGAAATATCCCGATTCCTTATTATGCAGCGCAAACAAATGTGATTGCTGTTAAACAATGATCTGAAAAGAGAGAAATGGAAAATAAAAAAGGTATAAAACGAAAAGCAATTGTCCTGGGTGCCGGCACTACCGGCCTTGCTGTCGCATGGCGGCTGGCACAAAATGATTTCGAAGTAAAAGTCATTGAAAAAGAAGAACATATCGGCGGCCAGGCCCGGACATTCAAACATGGTGATTTTCTCCTGGATCTGGGTCCCCATAAGCTCTTCTCAAATATTGATTATGTTATGGAGATCCTATATGACCTGCTGAAAGATGATCTGATCGAAAGAGAGAAAAAAAGCAGGATTCTGATAAATGGCAAATATATCAATTTTCCGGTCAGTCCTAAAGAGATGATAACTGTATTAAAGCCATGGCAGGGTGTAAGGGTGATTTTTAGCTTCCTTATTACTCTTATAATGTCGGGCCGTAACAATATTGAAGTCAATAATTATGAAGACTGGGTAATAAAGCATTTCGGCCGGGTCATGTATGAGATGTTTGTAAGGCCCACTACAGAGAAAATATGGGGCGAATGTCATTCTTTAGGAGTGGAATTGGCAGAAACACGGATCAGTGTTCCCAATATTAAAGAAATGTTTAAAGAAGTAGTACTCAGGATCAAACCTGATCGCGCTGTCAATGCTAAGACTTTTTTTTATCCAAAATACGGTATAGGAATGATCCCTGATAAAATGATTTCCAAATTGGGAAAATTGGGCGGCACCGTGAAGTGCGGTGTATGTCCTGTTGCAATAGAGACAGATGATGGATGTATAAGCAGTATAAAATGGTCGGATGACAGCTATGATGATATCGGGAAAAATGATATATTGATTTCCACTATTCCAAAAGTGGATTTTATTGATATCCTGGGCTCCTCTCCTGATGAAGATACCAGCAACGCATTGGAATCGCTTAAAGAAAGAAGCATAATCCTGGTGTATATTATTGTCAATAAACGATCCGTAACTGATGATAATTGGATCTTCTTTCCTGAAAAGGAAATCGTATTCAACCGGCTCTTTGAGCAAAAGAATTGCAGTTCATCCATGTGTCCGGAAGATAAAACAGTATTATGTCTGGAAGTCACATGTCATCTTGATGATCCTGTATGGAGAGCAACAGTTGATGATCTTTATGGCAAGATCGTTGAGAACCTTAAAACAATCGGATTGGTCGAACCTGAAGATATTGTAGATCATTTCCAGATGAAATTGCCCCATGCTTATCCTATTCTGGATATTTACTATAAGGGTAATCTGGAGACTGTTATGGATTACTTTGATAAATTTGAAAATCTATATTTGATCGGCAGACAGGGCGGATCCATATATGGCGGGGTCCCTGATTGTATGGATATGGGATTTATTACTGCAGATTTTATAATCTCCGGGCGTCCCTATAATGAATGGAAAGCCGAACGTGATAGATTTACCGGATATACTGTAATTGACTGAGGCCGGTATTTCCTGCAGCAAGAGCGGATGTAATGAGTTCAATAGAGACCTAATCAGCTGATTTCTTGATTATTTCCTTTATTTTCATCAATCTGTAAATATTCATTTCACTTTTTGTCTCAAATTTCTTTCTTAATAAGCTGATAAGCTGTTTTAAGATTTTAAAAGGGTGAAAAACAATTTTAAGCAAAAGAAATTTTATATATGCACTATTCCTGAATCTGCATAATTGAGCATAATCCTGTCTCCAGGTGGGAGCAAAAGTCAATTCGGAATAATCAGAATATCCTGTAAATTCATCAAATGTTCTTGTACCCGGGATAGGGGTCATAATGAAAAGAGCTATTTCATCTATCCCTGCCCTGGCAAGCTGTTTTATATATTTTTGTGTCAGGGATCGGTCCCTGCTATCTTCACCGGGAAATCCAAGAACAAAACAAGCCTGGGACCTAATGCCCAGCCTATTCATTTCCGAGGTCATTTTCAGGGCAAATTCATGTTTAAATGGTTTTTTCATCAGTTTCAACACTCTCTTTGAACCTGATTCCGGTGAAAAAGAAATATAATTACATCCTGCCTGCTTCATCAATCCAAGAGTGCTGATACTGATGGTCTCGATCTTGCTTCCGGAAGCGAGCTTCCATATTATTTTTAAATTCTTATCAAGGATCAGCCTGCATATATCGATTATCCTTTTTTCATTGGATGTGGGATTTAGATCCTCAAGGTGGAATTCAGATATATTATATCTTGCATATAAATACTCAAGCTCTTTTACCACGTTTTCAGGGCTCCTGGCTCTCCATTTATTATGGTTCATAGATGGGACAACACAAAATGAGCAATTAAAAGGACAACCTCTGGATGTCATTACTGCAAGGTAATCTTCCTGCATAGGGCCGTGTGAATATCTCAATTTCCAATAATTATTAATAGGAAACATATCCCATGCAGGAAATGGCAGGGAATCCAGATCACCAATAATACTTATATCTTCATTTATTTCATATTTACCGTCTGGTTTTCTATAAATGATACCATGGATAGACCTGAATGCAGCCCTATCTTTATCTTCTAAGCTGTTTATTAAAACCGGGACCTTTTCTTCACATTCTCCCAGGATTATATATTCGGCTCCGGAATCAAAAAAATCTTTATACATATACTTTAATGAACAACCTATTACACCCTGTGAATTCTCAATGAGTATTATTTTCATAAAGGGATATTTTTCTTTTATAAGCATTATTGTCTTATGCAGGACATAATTTGCCATTATAGTGCCGACATAAAGTATGCAATATTTGCAGTTTGATGGGATTTTTTTTATCAGCTCATCAAAAGTTATCCCCTGTACTATATATTTGTTTTCAACCCATGCATTGAAAGGATCTTCACCGAAAGCATCTATAACTGATATATC
>CBDUUS010000154.1:0-3983 GCA_965370465.1 uncultured bacterium
CTCAGGATTTTAAATTTTTTATTGGTCCCTATTTTAATGATTGCCCTGTCTGCGCTTGTAGCGAATATAAATAAAGCTCATTGGTCCGATCTCAGGTTTATTGCAGATATAGTAAAAAGGGTGTTCACACCTTTTGGAAGCATTCATAAGCCATTTACAACTTTTTTTGGGATGATCAGCCTGGATACCGGGGATAAAAGAAGAACAGTGGTATCAAAGATTTTAATCGGGGTCATTATCTCAGTTCCTCTTTTGGCCATCATTATATGGCTCCTTTCTTCGGCAGATATTGTCTTTAAAAATCTCTTTACCGATATTCCATTTTGGACCATATTTAAGCATATCTTTATAGTCTTACCGATTTCTATTTATATATTTTCCTTTATATTCAGCATATTCAAGGCAAAGGAATCAAATGAAAATAAGATATATGATAAAATAGGGTGGAAATTATTTATAGATCCTACGGTCCTGCTTACCATACTGTCACTGCTAAATATTGTATACATCGTTTTTGCAGTCATTCAATTTACTTATTTATTTGGCGGGGATACATTTATGCTTCCATCATCTTTTTCCTATGCAGAATATGCAAGAAGA
Source organism: uncultured bacterium (assembly GCA_965370465.1). Classification (GTDB taxonomy): domain Bacteria; phylum Actinomycetota; class Humimicrobiia; order Humimicrobiales; family Humimicrobiaceae; genus M55B120. The sequence goes on from CBDUUS010000154.1 coordinate 601, forward strand.
GGTTTCTTCGAACTTATTGTAGTAACAGTTATTAATTTTGCAATACTGTTTTTTAGCATTACTTTTGTAAGAAAAGAAAGCAGAAAAGCCAATATTGTTATTAAATCTTTCCTTTCAGCTCTTGTATTTTTTACATTCATATTACTTATCTCTGCATTTTACCGGATGGTGCTATATGAAATGGCATATGGATATACCTATCTCAGGATTTTTGTGCAGGCATTTATGATTTTGCTATTTTTGCTTTTTATTATAAATCTTGTATATATATGGTATAGCAGGATGCCTATTATAAGCGCATATATTTTATGTTCCCTTATTTTATTTATAATTTTAAACTTCGCTAATGTGGATGTAATAATTGCAAAGAATAATATAAATAGATACTACAGGACAGGAGAGATCGACGTAAACTATTTAGAAGGACTCTCATATGATGCTATTGCCGAGACGACAAGACTCCTTGATTGCCAGGATGAAGAGATCGCGGCACAGGTCAGGAATTATTTTGAAAGAGAAAAGGAAATACTTACAGAGCAAAGCAGCTGGCAGAGTATTAATCTTTCTAAGATAAAGGCACAAAGAATCCTGGATAAACATATCGATTAGCAGGCATAATGCTATTCTAATCAATAAGGGGATTGGCTTTGACATAAATAATCCTATTTCATAAAATATTATCTTCTATTTTAGAGACATACAGATTTGAGAGATGGTTCATGAACGATATTAAGAAGAGATCCGACTTTATAAGGGATATAATAAAAAAGGATTTAAAAGAAGGTAAAAATAGCGGCAGGGTCCATACAAGGTTTCCGCCCGAGCCCAACGGATATCTGCATATCGGCCATGCAAAGGCTATCTGCATAAATTTTGGACTGGCAGAAGAATTCCGTGGAAAGTGCAATCTTAGATTTGATGATACGAACCCAACAAAGGAAGAGTCTGAATATGTAGAGTCAATAAAAAAAGATGTGAGATGGCTTGGTTTTGACTGGGAGGAAAAAGAGTATTATACTTCCGATTATTTTGACAGGCTTTATAGGTTAGCAGTCCTTCTTGTAAAAAAGGGTAAGGCATATATATGTGATTTAAGTGCTGAAGAAATAAGAAAATACAGGGGAACGCTTAAGAAACCAGGAAAAGACAGCCCTTACAGGGAAAGAGATATTGAAGAAAATCTTCAGCTCTTTGAGGAAATGAAAGAGGGAAAATATGAAGACGGTTTGAAGGTGCTCAGGGCAAAAATAGATATGTCTTCTCCTAATCTAAATATGAGAGATCCTGTGATATACAGGATACTGCATAGAAACCATCACCGCACTAAAAATGATTGGTGCATATATCCGACATATGACTGGGCACATGGCCAGTCAGATTCTATTGAAGGCATTACCCATTCTATCTGTACACTGGAGTTTGAGGACCACCGCCCCCTTTATGACTGGTTTATCGATCAGCTTGGCATCCATCATCCGCAACAGATAGAATTTGCCAGATTAAATCTGACATATACGGTGATGAGTAAAAGAAAACTTCTTGAGCTTGTTGAAAAAAAATATATAAATGGCTGGGATGATCCAAGGATGCCCACACTTTCGGGTGTCAGAAGGAGGGGTTACACTCCTGAAGCAATCCGGAACTTCTGTGCTGAAATAAGCGTGTCCAAAGCTGGCAGCACAGTAGATATCGCACTACTTGAATATTTTGTAAGAGAGGATCTTAATAAAAAGGCGCCAAGGGCCATGGCAGTAATCAATCCCCTGAAAGTAGTCATTGATAATTATCCTGATGGGAACTCTGAAGAGCTTACAGCTATTAATAATCCTGAGGATCCTTCAAAGGGAACGAGAAAAGTGCCTTTTTCAAAAATTCTCTATATTGAAAGAGAAGACTTTATGGAGGATCCTCCAAAGAAATTCTACCGGCTGGCTCCCGGAAGAGAAGTAAGACTGAGATATGCTTATTTTATAAAATGCATAGATGTGGTCAAAGATAATAATGGTAATATAATAGAACTTCACTGTATATATGACCCGGAGACAAAAGGCGGCGACTCACCTGACGGCAGAAAGGTAAGGGCCACGCTTCACTGGGTATCCGCAGAACATTCCATACCTGCTGAAGTAAGATTATATGACCATCTTTTTATAAAGGAAAATCCGCTTAAACTGGAAGAGGGCCATGACTTTAAGGAAAACCTCAATCCTGATTCATTTAAAATAGTCAATAATTGCAGGCTGGAACCATCTTTGTCTGCAGCAGGACCCGGGGCCATATATCAGTTTGAGCGTCTGGGATATTTTTGTGCCGATCCAGATTCAACCATGGAAAAGCCTGTTTTTAACAGAACTGTCACTCTGCGCGATAGGTGGGCCAAAATAAAAAAAGCGGGATCATAAACACATGCCGGCTACTGTCAGATAAAGTCGTTTTCTTTTATTGTTTTCGAAATATAATCTACTGCTTCTTCCGGGGTATCGACAACTTTAAAAAGTTTTCTGTCTTCCGAACTTATAGTCTGATGTTTCTCCAGGAGGTATTCATCGATCCAACCGGTTAAACCTTCCCAGTATTTGCTTCCATAAAGGGCTATTGGAAAATGCTCGATTTTGTCAGTCTGGGCAAGAGTAAGCGATTCAAAAAATTCGTCGAGGGTCCCATAACCGCCAGGAAAAATGATATATCCGACGGAATACTTCATAAATATCATCTTTCTGACAAAGAAGTAGTGAAATTCCATTGATATATTCTGATACTTATTTGGTTCCTGTTCAAATGGAAGCTCTATATTGCATCCTATTGAAATACCGTCAGCTTCAAAAGCGCCTTTATTTGCTGCTTCCATTATTCCCGGTCCCCCTCCGGTTATCACACCCATGCCGTTCTTTGCAAGCAGCGCTGCTGTTTTTTCAGTTGCTTTGTAATAATAATCATCAGGACTGGTCCTGGCTGAACCAAATATTGAAATGCATGAGCCTATCCCTGCCAGCGTATCAAACCCATCGACAAACTCACTCTGTATGCGGAGTACGCGCCATGGATCCGAATGAATAAATTCAGAGTCTCCCTTTCTTGAAGGTCTGAGCAGTTCGATATCTTCAATTCTTTTAGTATGCTTCTTCTTCATAGTACCTGATTCCTTAATAATATTCTTTATATGTCTACCTTATCATATCATATCTATTAACCAAAATTTATCCATAGCATAGATATTATTATCTGGTATTCAAAACATCTTATAAAACAATATTCTTAATAATTGGCTCTGCAGTTCTATAAATATTAGTATATTTGCTATAATTCTTAACAATATAAAACTGCCGCTATAAATAAAGATATGGAAGAAAGAGAAAAACATAGAAGAAGATTCTCCCTGGAAT
>CBDUUS010000155.1:0-3983 GCA_965370465.1 uncultured bacterium
TACCGCCTTATAAAGAGAGGCCTGTTCCTTTGTCAGATTGCAGTAGTCCTTTATTTCCATCTTTTCAGGCAGATCAGAAATGACCTTTTTATCAGTCTTCATTCTGCGGAGTATAAAGGGGCCCGTCACAGATTTTAATCGGGCGGCAGCATCTTCTTTCCTGTAAAGCTGGATAGGCTTGTAAAAGGTATTTTTAAAATAAGCCTGGCTGCCCAGCAGTCCGGGATTTAAAAATTCCATCAGGGCCCACAGGTCGCCTACATGATTTTCTACCGGTGTTCCGGTAAGGGCTATCCTGTAGTCTGCTATAAGGGACCTTGCCGCCCTGGATTTTTTAGTCTCAGGATTCTTTATATTCTGGGCCTCATCAAGTATCACTCCCGCCCACTTTATCTTTTTTAAAAAATCTATATCGCGGTGCAAGAGCCCATAGCTTGATATGACTATGGCATGTTTATTTGCTTCAGTTATAAATCCGTCTTTTTTCCTCCTGTCGCTTCCATGATGGACCATTACTTCAAGTCCCGGAGTAAAGACCCCTGCTTCCTTTAGCCAGTTATTTACTACCGTAGTGGGACAGACTACCAGTACTGGCCTTGCCTCTCCTGCCTTTTGCTCCCTCTGTATAAGGGCAAGGGACTGTATTGTCTTCCCCAGGCCCATATCATCGGCAAGACATGCTCCGAGGCCCCACTTCCGCAGAAATACAAACCAGGAAAATCCCCTCTTCTGATATGGCCGCAGCTTTCCCACAAATCCCCCGGGCTGGGGAATCATCCCAAATTCAACCCTGCCTGTCAGCCTGTCCATAAGATCTTTCAGCTGCCCAGTAGCATCAACCGTATCAATAGTCAGATCCCCTGCTTCTCTCTTAGAGCCGAGAGCGGCTGCCAGCAGATCGCGGACCGGCATCTCATTATTCTTTTGCCTTTTAAGCAGATCTATTGCCGAGTTTATCTGCTCCTGATCTATCTGTGTCCACTGGCCCCTGATCTTTACCAGGGGAGCCTTCATCTTTGCAAGAGATATTAATTCTTCCAATGTCAATTCTTCATCCCCGAGGGACGCCCTATAATCAAATTCGATCATAGAATCAAGCGTCAGTCCGCCGCTGCTCTGCATCTGTGGGCTTCTTGTCCTGACTTTAAGCCCCAGAAGCCTTGCCGGCCCCTCTCCGACCCACCAGGAAGGAAGCAGCACGCTGAACCCGCTTGCCCGCAGAGCCCGGGCATATTCCTTTAAAAATACAAATGCTCCATTTGCATCCAGCCTGAATCCCCATGGATCTTTTTCTTTTAAGCTTTTTGAAATATCTGAACATAGTCCGGAAGCCTGCCCCAGTGCAGCAAGAATAAATTCTACTGGATTGCTTCCGAATCTTTTAAGCTGTTTTGCTTCTTTGCTGTTTTTTCCCCAGAGCTTTGATACCGGAAGATATATGCTCTGGTCAGACTTTGGCTGAAGCAGATAATCAATGCTCCACTCATTATTATCTTCAGGCTCGGCCAGGCGGAAACAAAGGTTAAAAGGCGACCCTGTGATGATATCTATCGGCCGGCTCCAGTCTGCCATCTGCTTTGAAAAGTCATGCAGCTCTTTTTCATCATGCCACCTGACTATTGCATCTTTTCCGGTAAGAGCATGGATCCACGCATCATGAAGACTGTCATAACTGACTCTGGCATTATCCCCGGGACCGCTGTTTCTGACAATAGCATCTACGCTTTTTGCCAGCAGCATATTAATAACGAGACGGCCGGGCATATCTGGCGGCCTGTCTCCGCTTCCCATGCACCGGCAGACCTGCGGCATAGCATCGCTTAACCTGTCTATTTGCTGCTCCCCGCCACTGCCGATAACCGGCACCCATCTTGCTTCCCACTCTCTTGCCCTGCGGAACAGTGCCGGCAGGATCTTTTCTTCTGCCACCAGCTTAAGCGCCGCTTTCATGACCGCATCTATCCAGTATATGGAATCTCCAAAAATTACTCCTGTATCTGCTATATTTCCATTTCTAACAATCGAGCAGAGTTCAAGAGCCTCTTCGATCTCCAGTGGCCTGACTATGGTATGGAAAGGATGAAGTCTAATTTTTATATTATTATCAGGAATCTTACCGATCAAGGGTGATGAGGGGATGGGGATGTTTTTTTGCGAGGGGAGCCATACAGTAAAATCCCTGATACTTCCTTTAAGTATCTTTATTTTAAAATCTATGGCCCTGCATGATTTCTTTAGTTCTTTTAAGCTGTCTGAGCCTGTGCCTTCACTCCATAAATATAGGCCGCCGGCAGCAATTGAAATATGAAGCGCTCTCATTTAATATTTTTATCCTGACTTTTTCTTTTTTTATTAATTGTAGATATTTTGTTATAAAGGTTAGCTTATATTGAGAAAATGTAAAGGTGCTATTGTCCTCCGTATTATTACTAATTCGGAGTTAATTTCATTTTGGCCAGCCAGTGCATTTACTATAGCGTACTGGCTATAGCTGAATAAAAGAACCGTATATAATGTTACTTAGTAGCATAAAAGAACCGTATATAATGTTATATTTCTTTGTATTTTTTGTAGATAAAAGCTATAATCCCTATTATGAGAAGGTACATTTCCGAAAATTTACAAAATTGGTTACGCAAAAATGACAGGAAGCCAATAGTCATTAGAGGTGCAAGACAGGTTGGCAAGACCTGGCTCGTAAGAGATTTTTCCAGATCTGCGAATTTGAAACTGATTGAGCTTAATTTTGAAAGAGAGCCTGAGCTTGCTGAAATATTTAAAGAAAAATCTCCTGAAAAGGTCCTGACCTCTCTTGAGCGTATAAAAGGGAAACGGATCAATAAGAAAGAATCAATATTGTTCCTCGATGAAATACAAAAAACACCTCATATATTGGCAAATCTAAGGTGGTTTTATGAAGAGTGCCCTGAACTTCCAGTTATTGCAACAGGTTCATTGCTTGATTTTGTCCTGAGAGATCATAAATTCTCTATGCCGGTAGGTAGAATATCTTATCTATTTATGGAGCCAATGTCATTTAAAGAGTTTCTATTGGCAAATGGAGAAGAACTTCTTGTTGAATTCATCGAAGAAACAAAAATAAATTCCTCTTATCCAGCGCCTATTCATGATAGGCTTTTTAATTACTTTAGCGATTATTTGACAGTGGGCGGCATGCCTGCCGCAGTCAAAGAATGGGTAAGGACTAAATCCCCGATTGAGGTAGCGGAAATACATCAAAATCTCATTAACACTTTTATAGATGATTTTAACAAATATGCCGGAAGAGTATCGCCTGCGAGACTGCATAAAGTATTGTTGGCAGTCCCCCGGCTTATTGGAAAGAAATTTATGTTCAGCAATGTGGACCGTACAGAAACTGCCAAAGTCCTGAAACAGGCACTGGGATTATTATGCTCAGCCAGAATATGTCACAGGATAAATCATAGTGCCGGCAGAGAAATTCCCCTGGCTGCTCAGGAAAACGAGAAGAGATTTAAGGTAATACTTCTGGACACTGGCCTGATATCTGCACTTCAGGGGATTGTATTGAGCTCTACGGAAGAAATACAAGAACTGGTTCGAATAAATAAAGGAGGGATCTCTGAACAGGTAGTCGGTCAGATGCTTCGGACAAGACCTCAGAAATTTATAGACCCTCGCCTGAATCATTATACAAGAGACAGGAAAGGCTCAGAAGCGGAAATCGATTATCTGATTCAAAACGATAGAAGGATTATTCCTATTGAAGTAAAATCAGGAGGTACAGGCAGTTTGAAGTCACTTCATCAGTTTATGTCTGAAAGGAACTTTGAAACAGCAGTGCGTATAAATTCCGGGAAACCTGCCATTGCTGATGTAAACGTGAAAACCACTACAGGCAATAGGGCAAGATATTCTTTGATCTCTATCCCCTTTTATCTAACTGAAGAGATCGACCGTTTTATTTAATTGAAATTAACGGCGAGGAAGAATCTATCATA
>CBDUUS010000156.1:0-3982 GCA_965370465.1 uncultured bacterium
TCCCATCTGCCTATCATGGTGCTCATCTCGCCGGCAATATTATCAGGGTCCCCATTAAGTACTAATGGGCCGTCCTGCAGCTGTAATATATCCTGAAGGGTCCTTACAGCAGCCATTATCCCGGCACCGGTCCTGTTTTTATGCCTGTGCTTCTCCCTGAATCCTTCTATATTCCTTATTCCCAGATTTCCAAATATTTCTTCCAGCTTCAGTTCTAATGACTTTCTGTTATTTTTAATATCATTTACTTCATCCGATATATTGCTATCCTCCATTTTCATCAGCCTTATCTGGTCCTTTATAGAATCCCTATTCACGCACACTTCTTTATATCTGTCTTCAAATATAGCTATTTCAGGAAGCACTTCATCCAGTTTTTTTATTTTAAACCCGATCTTTTTAAATTCATTTTCCAGCAGTCTCTCATCAGTTGCAAACCTGCTTGCTCCCACACCTGTCCTGTTTAGAAAAAAGATTAAAAAACCTGCTGATAGGAGCAGGCCGGGCATAATAAATGAAATGCCTGCATTTCCTGTAGGCAGGTATACAGCCGGGAAACTCAGCGGGGCAAGAATAATCAGAATAATAGTCAATATCCTGGAAGATCTGCCGGGCACCCTGACTTCTTCAGCTTTTCTCCGGTTATATATTTCAAGATCTGATCCGAGCCTGTCAATATCTCTTTTTCTTTGTTCTAAAAGACCGGATCTTCTCTGAATGCCGGAGAGCTTTTCTTCCAGTTCTGATCTTTGAAAACTATCTTTTTCCTGTTTATGGCCGAGCCTGGATAGCTTTTCCTTAAATGATCCTATTCTAAGAATAATATCTGATACTTCATCATATTTTTTTTGATCAAAATCCTTAAACTCAAGATATATCTTCCATTGTTGCTTAAGCTGGCCCATATCGGCAGCAAGCTTTTTATATCTTTTCCATTCAAGTATTTTGTCGGTGATTTTTATTTTTTCCTTTAAGTCCAATATCTCCTGTTTTGCCTTTATCTGGTCAAATTCAAGATAATCGTAGTTTTCCTTTCCGGAAAACTCCAGATATTCCCTGCTTTCTGTCTCAAAGGATTTTGTTTCCGAGAGAAGCGAGGTTATCTTTCCATAATCTTTATTATTCGAAAGTCCGGCATCACTCGAAGGTTTTATGAGCCTTCCATGATCTTTGATAAGAGCCATCACTGTATCTATCTTTTCAAGCTGAAGCCCGGTTAGCTTATCTGTGATATTTTTATAATATCCGCATTCATCCCGGAGCGAGAGGTCGCTATCACGGATTATAAATATATTCCTGAGGTCAAGCCCCCCGAGGTCCATATATTCTGCAAGTCCGTTTTTTATATTGACCTTTTGTTCCGCTCCATCACTGTCTTCAAATAATACAAATCCTTCCGGGTCCTCATCTACTCTGTCCAGATCCTCAAAATCCCGGGTCTTTCCCTGGAGAAGCATCTTTATAACAGCATCTATTGTCAGGGTCTTCCCGGCTTCATTTTTCCCGCTTATTACCTGCAGCCCCGGCCCGATGTCAAGATCGAGACCGCTTATGGGTCCGTCTTTGGTTATATGTATCTTCTTTATTTTCATCGGTCCGTCTATGCTTTCATTCTGGAAAACTGCATCATCACCAGACTATCTATCTCGTCTTTAAGGTCCTGGTCCATGTCCTTTCCCATTAATCTTTCTTTAAATGCTCCATAAAGCGGATCTTCCAGAACCGCCTTTATATCGCGGTAATTTTCTTTAATACCGGTAATGATCTTCTCGCCGCCTGCTCCCTCAACTATCTGTCTTATCTTCTCTCCTATTTCCTTTTCCCCTGAAGAAATAAAGCCGTTAAGGCTGACCTCCAGTTCCGCTTCATGCCCTTTATAACTATTAAGCTTCTCCTTTAAATCCGATAGTGCTTCCTCTTCTTTCCCGGGATGAAAATCTATTTCTATGCTGTCATAATAGAATGAATCAAGCTCAATAAAGCTCAGACGGCTGCTGCGCCCGGCTTTTGTATCCAGAAAAGCAACTCTTCTCCTGCCCTTTTCCTTCCTGTTTATTGATACAGGACTGCCGCTATAGATAAAAATCGTCTTTTCTGATATCCGGCTCTCAACTACCCTGGAATGAAAGTGGCCCGCAAATACATAATCAAAGCCTATATCCCCCAGGATCTTCGAATTGACCGGAAGATATGCCTGCCTCTTTTCATCTCCGTATTCATCTTCTCCGAGATATGGGATATCCAGGCTGCAGTGGATCATAAGTATATTTATTTTTGTATTATCAATCTTTTCTTTTAATGGAGCTGCAAGATCATTAAAATTTTGATTTGCATAGGGTACAGCAATAATAGATATGTCCCGGTAATCCATTGTCTCAAAAGGCTGCTTCACCATCACCCTGATACTATTTCCAAAATTCATATCTGATCTATATGCTTCCATATCATGATTCCCGGGTATTGCAATGATGCTGAATGGAAGGGAGGAAAAAATATTCCTGAGCCCGGGCCTCAAGATATCCGCCTCTTCATTAGAATCAAAAAGATCCCCGGAAATCAGAAGAAGCTCCGCCTCTTTCTGCTTTGTAATGGAAATGATGTCTTCCAGCGCTTTAAGGCGCTCTGGTTTTTTAGAGCTTAAATGAAGATCTGAGGTCTGTACAATTTTCATTAGATTATAATATCATCTACTTTACTAAAAAAGATTTCTAATCACTTACAAATGGAAGTTTTTCCTTTTTTATAAAGGCAATAGCCTGACTGGAAGCAACTATCTTGTCCTGTCCATTTCTTACTAAAACATTGTATGTAGCAACGGTCCGTCCCCTGCTGACTTCTATAGCTTCAGCTGTCAATATGTCTCCGGGTTTTGAGGGCCTGATATAGTTTATATCAATATTTAAGGCTACCGCAATATTGCCATAGGAATTTGCGGCAGAACCGAAAGCCACATCCACAAGCGAAAATACTGCCCCGCCGTGAGTGGTAAGGTGTAGATTCAGGTGATCCTTTTTTGCCTTCATCTGCACTTTGCTATAGCCCTGCTTTAGTTCCAGCACCTTCATATCAAATAGTTTTACATACGGTTCTTTCTCAACATTTTCCTTTATTATCTCAAGTATATCCTTTCCCATATTAACTCTATATTGTCCTTTCAGTAAATATATGTTTATTTATCATTATACCTTTAAATCCTTAAGCTTAAAAAGAAAATCTGGCCAAAAGGAATCAATTATAATATTTTTTCATTTTATATGCGGAATTTGTCCGCACAGCACCTTTATAATATAATCTATAAAACAGGTATGGATAAGCCTATAAGATTATTTATTTTCCGGCCCGTGTCTTTTAATAACAATTTAAGATAGGTGATAGATATGATGAATATCATAAAAAATATAGAACTGGATATCCCGGATGATATAGGCCGTGATTTCTTGACAAAGCTTATGGGAGGCAGGCTGATCCCCCAGATGGAAAAAATGCTTAAAAATAAGAGAGGAGTATGTATCGATGCGCTCGAGCCTGCAATCATATATGATCAATTTGACATAAGCGGTATTGAAGGCGATTCTGTACATTTTAAATCAGGCCATATTTTTAACGGGCCCAATATAGCAAAGATCCTTGAAGGCTCAGAAATCGCAGTTATATTTATCTTTACACTTGGAAAAAAAATAGATGATCTTATAAATAAGGAGAGAGGCTCCGGAGGTACCCTGGAAACTATCATTATGGATTCCATTACCACAAGCATGCTGGGGACCCTTGGAGATTATGCTGGCAGGATCATAAAGAATAGCATGCCTTTACAAAAAGGTTATGGGGCTACCTGTACCTATTCCCCGGGCCAGTATAAATGGACAATAGAGGAACAGAAGGAAATACATAAAATGGTAGACGGGTCCAGCATAGGAGTCAGCCTGAATGAAAGCTTCTTGATGATCCCTTTTAAATCAATATCCGGTATCTACGGATTCGG
>CBDUUS010000157.1:0-3977 GCA_965370465.1 uncultured bacterium
AAGAAATCAGAAGAGTTTATAGATAAGGTTGATAAGTTGGCGTTTAAGAAAATAGAATTATAACTGCAGGGAGAAAGAATGCCCGGGGTAGAAGAAACTCAAAAATTAAACAGGATCCTGATGGGGAAAAGGGTAGCGGAAATAGACAGCAGGGCTATTGCCGGAGGGATAGACTCAAAGAAACTGATGAAAAATGCAGGTGTCGGTGCCGCCATGGAGATCATTAGCGATTACAGTGATACCGGTCTGAAAAGAGTTCCCCGGGGAGCAGTCATCTGCGGAGGCGGCAATAATGGGGGAGATGGTTTTGTCGCGGCGCTGCACCTGTTGGAATTCGGATACAATATAAAAATATATCATATTGCCCCTCCAGAAAAATTCTCGCCCGACTCATCCTTTTATTATAATAAATTGTCCGAAAAGGCTCCTGACAGGTCCGAATATCTTAGATCCGGCAGCAGCCTGAATAGCTTTGCAGAAGAATTAGAGGATTGTGAATTTATAATCGATGCTATTTTCGGCACAGGACTTCACGGTGATTCTGTGCGGGGACATGCCGTGGATATTATTAAAATAATAAATTCTGTCAGCAGACAGGCTGCAGGACCAGAGGTCTATTCTGTGGATATACCTTCTGGTATAGATTCGAATAATGGGAAGGTGCTGGGAAGTGCAGTATATGCAGACAGGACCATTACTTTTGGCTGTAAAAAAGTAGGAAATATAAATTACCCCGGAGCTGATTATAATGGACGGATAAGCATACTGGATATAGGCATACCTGCCGGATATTATAAGGAATATGAGCAGATATTCGAACCATCCTTTGAATGGGTAACAGATAAAATACCTGAGAAACAGTCCTGGACCTATAAGCACAGGGTGGGGAAACTTCTAATAGTGGCAGGTTCGCTTGGATTCACAGGAGCGGCATCAATGGCCTGTATGGGAGCTTTAAGGTCCGGAGCAGGGCTGGTAACGCTTGTATGTCCCGGAGAGCTTAATGAAATATTTGAGGAAAAGCTTACTGAAGTAATAACCTATCCTGTAAAGCAAACTGATATGGTATCGCTTCATATTGACAGCCTGGACGAGATCCTGGATCTTGCTGAGGGGATGGATGCAGCGGTAATAGGACCGGGCGTATCCAGGGACCCGGGCACCATTCACCTGATAAGAGATCTGGTAAAAAAGGTAAAAATACCGGTTGTGCTGGATGCTGACGGCCTGCAGTCTCTCAGGGGGCCTCATAATATAGAAGATGAACAAAAGATCAGGAATGCGGATCTTGTGATAACCCCGCATGCCGGAGAACTTTCATCAATATTGGGTCTGGAGAGAATAGCTCTGGAAGAAAGGCTTGAAATAAATGAGCGGGCGAGCCGGAAGTTTAAGGCAGTATCTGTACTCAAGGGAGCAAGAACGGTCATCTCGAATAGTTTTGTGAATGATAATTTCAAAAAAAGGAAGGATGATCCTGTAATAAGCTATATTAATCCTACAGGCAACTGGGGCATGGCAAGCGCAGGGACAGGAGATATACTATCAGGCATAATAGGTTCGCTTTTATGTCAGGGGATGATCCCTGTCGAAGCTGCTGTCTGCGGTACATATATTCACGGTCTGGCTGCAGATATAATATGCAAAAAGACATCGAGGACGTCTCTTATAGCAACGGATCTGCTGGATGGGATGAAAGAAGTGTTCCTCGAAATAGAAAAAATAAAATATACAAAGGAGATGTAGCATGGGAGAAGAAAAAGCAGTAAAGGATATAATGGTAAAGGAAGTAATTGCAATACAAAAGGATGCTTCAGTAGAAGAATTATCCCGCCTGCTTATAGAAAATAATATAAGCGGGGTCCCCGTAGTTGACAGTAAGGGAAAACTTGTCGGCATAGCGACTGAAGGCGACCTGATCATAAAGGATTCCGATCTTCATTTCCCCAGATATTTTAAATTGCTTGATAGTATAATCTACCTCGAGAGCCTGAACAAATTCAAGAAAAACCTTAAAAAATATCTCGGTACAAAGGTCGAAGATGTGATGACGGTCAAAGTGAGAACCGTGAAAATAGATACGCCTGTAAGTGAAGCCGCAAATCTTATGATCAAATATAATATTAACAGGCTTCCTGTCATGGATAAACAGGATGATATGGTGGGAATAGTGACCAGGGCGGATATTGTAAAATCAATGATCAAATAAGAAGATAAAGAGGTATTTAATGAGAGGAGATAAATGCAGCCTGATCCAGGAAGAGATAACTGTTTTGCCCGGGCAGAGATAGACCTTGCAAATCTTGCCCATAATATAAGTATCATAAAGTCATACAGGGCCCGGCCGGAAACGAAGATAATGGCAGTGGTAAAAGCAGATGCATATGGCCATGGTGCTGTTGAAATATCTAAAGAGGCAATAAAAAACGGAGTAGATGCTCTTGGAGTGGCATTTACCGGGGAAGGGGTCCTTCTGAGGGAAGAAGGAGTAGATGTCCCGGTATATATTCTTGGGGAGTGCCCGCTGCCTGATGTAGAAGATGCAATAAGGAATGATCTGATCCTTACAGTAAATTCCCTGGACTCTGCAAAAGCTTATTCTGCTATTGCCCAAAAGCTAAACCTTAGAGCCTGCATAAATATAAATATAGATACAGGTATGAACAGGCTCGGGATAAACTGGAGGAATACTGCAGATATAATAGCTATAGGAAAACCTGACAATCTGGACATTGATGGCATTTTTACCCATCTTGCCTGTGCAAGCGAAGCGGATCCTTCTTATACTACGGTGCAGATGGATAGATTTTTAGATGTAAAAAAAGCTCTGGATGCTGCTGGTGTTTCTTTTAATAATATTCATTCTGCAAACAGTGCTGCATTTTTCCGTTTTGGCGGGACACATCTTGATATGGTAAGGATAGGAATATCCATATACGGGCTCAATCCATACGGCAAAGGATGGGAAAAATGGCTTCCCGAAAAGATCAGGAAAGCAGTATCAGGCTTAAAACCGGTCCTCTCGCTTAAGAGCCATGTATCATTTATAAAAAAACTTGCCTCCGGGGAACCTGTTTCATATTGCGGTACATTCAGGACCTCAAGAGATTCTATTATTGCGACTATCCCGGTCGGCTATGCTGATGGGTACAGCCGCCTGCTCTCAAATAGGTCAAAAGTGCTTATAAAAGGAATGGAGGCTCCTGTCACGGGCAATATAACTATGGATCAATTCATGGTCGATATAACTGATATTTCAAAAAGAGCAAAGATCGTGCCGGGCGATGAAGTAGTACTGATGGGGGCTTCGGGTAAAAAGAGAATATCAGCAGAGGATATAGCAGAGATAATGGGGACCATAAATTATGAGGCAGTATGCATGATCGGAAAAAGGATACCCCGCGTATATAAAAGATAATATATCAAAAAGATGGAGGAAAAATGAAGGTAGTTGGCTTTAATGGCAGCCCGAGGAAAGAAGGTAATACTTCAATAGCGATCAAAACAGTATTTGATGCGCTTGGGAAGGAAGGCATAGATACTGAACTGATACATATTGCAGAGAAACCGGTATACGGCTGCAGGGCCTGCGGTACCTGTAAAAAGACAGGAGAGGGTCTTTGTATAATAGATTCGGATGTCCTTAATGACTGCCTTAAGAAAATGTATGAAAGTGATGGGATCATAATCGGTTCGCCTGTATATTTTGGTTCTGTGACGCCCCAGGTCAAATCCCTTATAGACCGGAGCGGACTTTGTGCCAGATCAGGCGGTTTTCTTCTAAAGAGAAAGGTCTGTGCAGGAGTCATTGCCGCAAGAAGGCAGGGCGCTGTCGGGACGCTGCACCAGATAAATAATCTCTTCCTTCTCAACCAGGCTATTATTCCAGGGTCAATATACTGGAATATGGGTATTGGAAGAGAAGAAGGGGAAATAGTCAATGATAAGGAAGGGATGGATACTTTCAGGATCCTTGG
>CBDUUS010000158.1:0-3976 GCA_965370465.1 uncultured bacterium
GTTTTCCATAATTACATCCGTGAGATCCTGCCTGGCTTAAGGAGCGATCCCTGATGAGTTAATATATTTTATCAGTATTTATGGGCTAAATCTAATTATTTATATTTCTGGGAGCCTGTCCGAGAACTGGATCTGAGACACAAACAACTATAAAATATTTCAGGACCATTATAATAGAATATTCGATCAAATGCATAGCATCATTGTCAGTAAAACTGCGATTTTTTTATAATCCTTATTATGAAAAGAAGATTGTAATACGGCTCTTTAATGCTTAATCATCTTCTGCTTCTTCACCATTGCCAGCATCCTCCTGTATATTGCCTGCGTCTATAAGCACAAGGGTGCCGAGAGTAGAAACATTATTGATATCAAATACACTGGAAGAAGACATCACCAGTTCAGTGGTGTCAAGATTGTCTGTATCGAGTATAGATATTGTAAAACCAATAACGGAGCCGTCAGATGGCATATAATTGCTAAAATTGTACCAGGGCATGCTTGCTTCTATTACATAGCCATTGGCAAGTTTTGTAGAAGCGATCTTAACGCCTCCCGGGGGCGCATTAGAGGGCCAGCTCATATAGGATTCCGCAAGTATGGATGAAAAATTACCGGGTGAAAAGTCTATCTGAAAATCATCGCTATTATAGAAAGGTATCTGCATATCTTCTTCAAGCTCTGTATCAAAGACAATAGTTATGCTATCTCCTTTGTTTAATTCATTTCCAGTGTACATCTGGCTAAATACATCGTCGACGACCTGTATCACGAAATAATAATTATCATCATCCCAGCATGAAGAGAATGTACCGGTGACATCTGCATGTGTTGAGTAATTTTCCTTTTTTATTGTAGGTTCAAAACTTGAAAACTTTTCGAATTTATCCCACTCGGCAAAATTGCCGTCTATAAGCGGAGGCGAGTAGCACTTATATGAGAAAATAGGAACACCTGCTGGAATAGTATTCTGGGGTCTGTATGTCGATTGGGAAAGTATCTGATCCTTTTTTTCTTCTATGTCCATGCTGATTATGGTAGACTCGCTTTCTTCCATCTCATATTCGACTATAATGGTTATGATATTTGATTCAGAAAGGACAGTATTTTCCTCATTAAGGATCTGAGCGATGATCTCATATTCGCCCGATACTGAGGGATTCCAATTATATTCAAAGGGAGGTGAATTAAAAAGCTTTAATTCTTCTTCATTTGCAAGCACCCTTATTTTAAGGCCGCCTGTCTCTGCCTGTTTGCTCTTTATTTCAATAGGGACAGTTTCTTTTAGATTTATAAAATTATAGACTTTATTATTGGATGGAGAAGTTATAAATACTGCATAGTCCGAATCTTCCTCTATTACTGCAGAAGCCGCTCCCGAAAAGAAATCCAGAGTAAGATTGCGCCTTACTGCAAAGAAAAATATAAGCGAAAATCCGACAATGATTATGACCAGTATATATGGAAAGCGGTCCAGAAGATTTATATATTTTCGTTTATTGATTCTCATTCTTCCTGTTTTTTCCTTTCTTCAACAAGCTTCTCAACCAGATTGAAGGGTAATTCTTCATACTTAAGAAATTTCTGTGAAAATCTTCCGCGGCCCTGTGTCAGGGATGTAAGGTCAACAGAATAATTAAATATTTCTGATTGAGGAGCAGATGCCTTTATTAGCTGTTTTTTATTTGCTATCGGAGTCATCGAGACGATCTTTCCTCTTTTTGAATTAATATCTCCGATTATATCTCCCATATATCTCTCAGGTACGGTTATATCCAGCTCTATTATAGGCTCAAGGATTATTGGTGAAGCATTCTGCATTCCTTTCTTAAAAGCCATCGAAGCAGCTATTTTAAACGCCATTTCTGAAGAGTCTACAGCATGAAATGAGCCATCGTAAAGATTTACACCGACATCGACTACGGGAAATCCGGCAAGGAATCCTTTTTCAAGCGCTTCCCTGATACCTTTTTCAACACCAGGTATATAACCCTTTGGTATGGATCCTCCAAATATGCTGTTTGTAAATTCAAAACCCTCGCCGCGTTTTCTTGGTTTTAACTCTATAAATACATGGCCGTATTGCCCGCGTCCGCCTGATTGTTTTTTATATTTAAATTCAGCCTTTGTTTCTTTTTTAATAGCCTCCTTATAAGCTACCTGAGGTGTGATCATATCGACTTCTACATCATATTTTTCCTTCATCTTGCCAATAGTAATGTTAAGATGAAGATCACCCATCCCCCAGATTATATTCTGATGCACTTCCAGATCCAATTCCTGCCTTAAGGTCTGGTCCTCTTCCATCATCTTGCCCAGACTGGTGCTTATCTTCTCTTCATCGCCTTTGCTTTTTGGCATTATAGCTTTTGGAAGCGTGGGCTGCATATATACTATTTTATCTATTGCAAGGGGAGTGTCAGCCGAAGATATGGTATCATCATTTGATATATTCATTAATTTTGATACGGCCACTATTTCTCCACATGAAGCTTCTGATATCTCGATCTGTTTTTTACCGAGAAGCTTGAAAAGATTTCCAAACTTTAAAGCCTTGTCTTTACCTGAAAGCCTGTAGCTTTCTCCGGCTCTTACTGTTCCGGAAAATATTCTAAAAATTGAAAGCTTGCCGATATAAGGATCGGCCATTGTCTTGAATACATATGCAAGGACAGGTCCGTCGGAAGAAGGCTTTATTTCAGTCACGGCATCGCTGCCGGGCTGTTTTGCTTTGACCGGAGAAGTGTCGAGAGGAGATGGAAGCAAATTATTTATATATTTCATCAGGATATCTATACCGAAATTCTTTTCCGCAGATATTGCAAAGACAGGTATGACCTCGCCCGAGACCACAGCTTTTTTTAGTATCCTGTTTAAAACCTTTTCATCTATTTTTTCTCCTTCAAGATACTTATTGAGAAGTTCATCATCGGTCTCGACAATTGACTCAATGAGCTCATTATGCTTGGTGTCTGCCTGTTCTTTTATTGCCTCGCCAATATCCGTTTTTGATCCCTGGAAGTCTCCGTCTTTGTATTGGTAGGCCTGATTTTGCAGAAGGTCTATTATTTTTGAAAAATCTTCACCGGTCCCTTCTGGAACAGTGATAGGTACAAGATTAAGACCGTGGGAACTTTTTATTTCATCTACTACCTTAAAAAAATCAATATTTTCCAGGTCCATCTTATTCAGGACCAGGAACATGGGCCCTGGATCTTCCTGAAATTTCTCCAGGACGATCTCGCTTGGCGCCTGCATTCCAGATTTGGCATCGAGGACCATTATAAGGCTGTCGGATATCTTTAATGTGGACTGTGACTGGCCGATAAAATCACTATAACCCGGAGAATCTATAATATTTATATTAAAATCTTTCCACTTATAGTGCATGATGCTGGAACTGATGCTAAAGCCTTTTTCTTTCTCCATTTCGCTGAAGTCTGAAACGGTGTTCTTATCATTGATCTTACCGAGACGGTCGGTAGATTTCGAATTAAATAAAAGGCATTCAGCAAGCATAGTCTTTCCTGTGCCATTACCTGATACCAGTCCGATTACTTTATTATTTGAACAGTCCTTATCGCTCATTAATTCTCCCTCCAGAAATCCATCAGATCATGTTAAAAATATATAGCATAAAAACAATAGAAGAAATATACCATAAAATAGATATGGTGTAAAAAGTATTGACACTTAAAAGGTGTTTTAAAAAAGACATATTGGGCCACTGCGGGGAAGGGCCGGATTTATATTTTTAGGAACTAAAGCGGGAATCCCCGGTTTTTTAAATCCGGGATGAGAGCGTCAGAATAGAGGGCTATCTGTATAGTAAATAATTAAGATATATATTTATAAATTGGGGTGAACCCCTACAGTTAGACACGATATTAACTATAAAATAGAATAGCTGATGAGACTAAAGAATACAAGAGATAGGAGGTCTCATCAGATGAAAAGACAGAGAAGAAGCTTCGGT
>CBDUUS010000159.1:0-3969 GCA_965370465.1 uncultured bacterium
AATGCAGCAGAAATAGCCGTTAAGGAATTGAGACGGCAATAAAGTAATATTTGATCAGGGATAATCGGTCCTGAAAATATATAATTAATCCCTTGACTTATGAACTATTGTTCATTATAATTATAATGAACAATAGTTCATAAGTATTATAATATAAGGAGGTATAAAATGCCAGGAGGAGATAGAACAGGACCGGGAGGAATGGGACCGATGACTGGAAGAGGTGCAGGCTACTGTGCAGGATATGCTACACCAGGATTTGCAAACCCCGGTGGTGGCAGGTTTTTTGGATCAGGCAGAGGTGCATTTGGCGGCAGAGGCAGAGGTAGAGGATACAGAAATCAGTATTATGCTACCGGCCAGCCTGGATGGTCAAGATATAATATGGGAATGCCGGCATCGGGTGAAGCAGTAGGAATGCCTTATTCAGGAGAACCTTATTATCCACCGGATATAGATCCCAGGGAAGAAGCAGGGATGCTTCAGGAACAGGCGGATTATCTGAAACAGCAGCTGGATGATATTAAAAAAAGAATGACTGAGTTAGAAAAAGAAAAAAAGTCTAAATAGCCTGATAACAAAAATAAGGATAAAACCGTTTATCTTGCGGTTCTATCCTTATTTATAATGATTAAAGGTAAGCTGCTATAATATCTGATAGGATTTTTATTTTTTATTATTTTCCAAAACGGTAATTATTGCTATAACTACCGGCATGATTGATTCAAGAATAGTATCCATAAGATTTTTCAGGTGGGAGTAAAGTCATTCAAATTTTAAGAAATAAGGCGGTTACTCTAATTTTATAGCACAAAAATGATATTTGACATATATATTTATTAATAATATACTCAAGTTTCTCTTATGTTTAATAATATTTTCGCTAAGGTTCAACTCCTTTAAAAAAATATTATGAAGCTCAGGGAAGTAATATTATTTTAAGGAGGTAAGAATGCAGGGTAGTAAACTTTATGTCGGTAACTTCAAGTATGAGGTAACCGACGAACAGCTTGAACAACTATTTTCTGAATTTGGACAGGTTGTACAAGTAAATGTAATCGGAAATAAAGGTTTTGGATTTGTTGAGATGTCAAGCAATGAAGAAGCTGAAAAAGCTAAAGAAGCTTTAGATGGAAAAGAGTTTGAAGGAAGGACCTTAAGAGTTGATGAGGCCCGACCACAGAAAAGCAGATCAGATAGAGATTCTAGAAGATATTAATGCTTTAATGATTTGTGCATATATCTTAAAAGGATATATGCACAAATATGTTTTAAATTGCTATTATTTTAAAGTCCTCGTGGATAGTCGTGTAATGATTATTTAAAGGATTTTTTTTATACTTCTAAAAAATTCTTCAATGTCTTGCTTTTATTAGAATTGCGGAGTTTGCCGAGGGTCTTAAATTCTATCTGTCTTATTCTTTCTCTTGTGACCTGAAATTCTCTTCCGACTTCTTCAAGAGTCCTGGGATGGCCGTCCTGCAGTCCGAATCTTAGCTGGATTATCCTTCTCTCTCTGTTTGAAAGGGTATTTAATATTTTCTGTAATTGGTCCTGAAGCATTGTAAAAGATGCAGCATCAAGAGGTTTCTCTGTCTCTAAATCCTCGATAAAGTCTCCGAGCTGGCTATCTCCTTCTTCGCCTATAGGAGTCTCAAAGGAAACTGGATGCTGGCTTATTTTGATTATCTCCCTCACCTTGTCAGGAGTAAATTCGGATTTACTGGAGATTTCATCAATAGAAGGATCCCTTCCAAGCTGTTGGAGCAATCTTCGCTGGATCCTTATTATTTTATTAATATTTTCCACCATATGTACAGGGACCCTTATTGTTCTTGCCTGGTCAGAAATAGCTCTTGTGATGCCCTGTCTTATCCACCATGTAGCATAGGTAGAAAATTTAAAACCTTTTCTATAATCAAATTTCTCAACTGCTTTCATAAGTCCCAGATTACCTTCCTGGATAAGGTCCAAAAAAAGCATCCCCCTTCCTACATATTTTTTAGCTATACTTACAACCAGTCTGAGGTTTGATTCTACCAGTATCTGTTTTGCTTTCTGATTGCCAGCCTCTATTCTCTTTGCAAGCCGGACCTCTTCGGTCCCTGAAAGGAGCCTCACTTTTCCAATCTCCTTAAGGTACATCCTTATAGGATCATTTACTGAAGATTTGATATTAACATCAAGCTTCTTCTTTTTTAAAGATTCTTCCCTGCCTTTTTTATGAAGACCGGCATCCAGATCGCTTTCTTTCTCATCGACTATGTCTATATCTAATCTGTCGAATATTTTGAAGACGTTCTCTATCTGATTTTTTGAAAGCTCAAGGTCCGAAAGAGAATCACTGACCTCTTCTATAGTGAGAAATCCTTCAGCCTTGCCTTTGCTGACAAGTGTCTTTACTTCCTCTAATTTATATTCTGCATTTTCCTTAATCTTTTTTCTCCAGTCTAAATTTATTTTTTAATTTATTTATAATTAATATACTATTAAAACTTTTTCCTCAATTTTCTCATTTTTGAGTTAAGATCATCTCTATCCCTGTTCCTATTATTAAACCTGCCTCCTCTTTTTTCAAAGCCAATATTTCTATTTACCCTGGGTTTTGCTTCATTTACAAAAATAGTTCTATCTTTGAAACTGGTTTGATCGTATTTTTCCACAGCTTTGGATGCTTCTTCCTCTGTTTCCATTTCTACAAATCCAAAACCCTTTGATTTTCCATCCAATCTCCTGATGACCTTTGCAGAAGTTACATTGCCTTCACTTGAAAAAAGCTCTTTTAGTATTTCATCTGTAATAGAATATTCAAGATTACCCACATGAAGTCTCTTATTCACTTATATTTCCTTTCATTATCAATAAATATTTAAAATGCGATAAGAATTAGATAATATAAATATTCCGATTATAATTTGGAAAGTCAACCAAAAAAACGCAGACCTCATTTATAAATCACATATACTGCTCTTACCGACATTATGTATTATAACATGAATGGCTCATTATAGGGGTATTATTTTTAAAAGAATTATTTTAGTATCTCTTCCACAAACTTATCTATACTTTCTTCAGATATTTTTGAAATGCTTTCATTGACTTTTACCATTTTTTTAACCAGCATCCTTACTGCAAAGTTCATTTTTTCCAGGCTGAATTCATATCCAAAATAACCAGTAGCAATCGAATGTTTTATAAGTTTTTCAGGAAAATTAGCTTTCAATTCTTCTTCTGCCTTCTCTTCCATTCCAGCACAGATGAAAAGCCCGGTTTTTTTTGAAGGAGTAAATCCATATTATCTTCATAGAATCTCTTGAGCCTGGAGTTTATTCTACCTGCAATAATCGAACCGCCCAGTATGACAGCGTCATATTCTGACAGGTCCGCTACCGGGCTGTTTTTAATATTTAGAACTTTAATATCACCTGCTAATTTACTGGCAAGCATATTAGAGCATTTCTCAGTGCATCCGTATTTTGTGGCAAATACTATTATAGTTTTCAAAAGGATCTCCCTTTTTTACCTGCAAATATTTTTATCTTACAATAAATGGTATGGCGATTGCAATCGCTCCTATAAAGACCACAGTGAGTATAAAGAGATTGTATCTGGTATTATAATTTACCAGCAGTGATTTGTCATAATATCCGGATACATTCTGGTCCTCATACATCCTGATCAGCCCGCATATAAGTTTGGACCTTGTCTGTTTCCCTTTAAGGAGTCCGGTGATCACTATTATATTCACAACCAATACCAGCGCGACCATTATAAACATAACAATAAACAGATCGGTTTCTTCCCTTGAGTTGGCAGCCATAGCTGAATTTATTCCAAGGGCAAGAAAATTCAGGAAAATTGCAGTAAGAATAAAAATGGTATCTGTACGGGTGTTTTGCTGTAGTTCTGAAATAATATGTTTATGGACTTGTTCTATCATATTCTCCTCCATGTTTTAAGATGGTATTT
>CBDUUS010000160.1:0-3955 GCA_965370465.1 uncultured bacterium
GTAGTTGAAATATTCTCATGGCCCAATAGCTCCTGTATCTCCCTGATCCCCGCACCCTCCTGAAGAAGATGAGTGGCAAAGCTGTGTCTCAGGCTATGAGGGGTTATATTCTTCTTTATTCCTGCAAGCCTTACATTTCTTTTCACTATTTCTCTTATGCTTCTTGAAGTCAATCCTTTCCCCCTGCTATTTAATAGCAGGTGCCTGTCCCCTGAATAACTCTGTTTATTCTTATCAAAGCTTAGTTCTCTGCGGGCATCTTTGATATACCTGTCAATCCAGTGAAGCGCCGTATTATTGATATATACTATTCTCTGCTTTCTTCCCTTTCCAGTGACTTTTATTTCATTACTTTTGATATTGATATCTTCCATCATTATATTCTCTATCTCGCCTACCCTTGCTCCGGTCGAATATATAAGTTCCAATATGAATCTGTCTCTTATCTCAAGACTGTTTCCGGCCCTCATGCTGTCAAATACCTTTTTGATCTCGCTGCGTGATAGTATTGTATAATATCTTTCCCTTCTTCTCGGTATATTTATAAACTGCGACAGGCGGATTTCTATCATCTTATTATCTTCGAGGAAGCGGAAGTAATTGATATAGGAAGAATATTTGCGGATCATTGTACGGTTGGCATATTTCTTTAAATCCAGGGATTTTAGAAAATCACGGAACACTGAAAGATTTAGATGATCCAGATCTAATATATTTTTATCCCTTAAAAAACTGATCAACTGGAAAATATCATTTTTATAGGACCTTACAGAATTATTTGTGAGGTTCTTTTCATATTTTATATATTTTAAATATAGTCCCAGGCTGCGGTCAGGATCCATCTCTATAAATAGTCGCTTTCAATATCCTTCATTTTTTTCTTCAGGTCCTCCCTGTCTTCATTTATGCTGTCCGGGCCCTTAAGATTCCTGTCCCTGCCAAGTCTCTCGCCGTCAAAATTATTTTCCCTTGCCTTTTCAAAATATTTCTTAAGGTCCCCGATCATGCCGATAATACTGTATCGTATCTTATCTGATCTGTAATCTATCTTCAGATTATCCTTTGATAGGTCTTCGAGTATATAATCCAATTTGTATATTGACTTATCAAGTATGGCTTCGGCCCTGGAAGGGCTCATGCTTTTCCCTGAAGAAAGTGTCTTTAAAAAACCACCCAGTTCTTTCTTGATTATATTATCATACTGGAAGAGCGCCATCCCCAGAGGGTTTTTTGGTCTTACTATCTTCTTTCTCCTAAATAGCGGCATCTATTTTCTCCCCTACTTTTAATTATTATTAGGTCCTATTTTATTTTAATAGAAAACACTATCTAATACAAAGGCTAATCGCATCTGCTGTAATGATTTGATGGGCCCTCGGATATAAGCTCCTCCATCTCGAGGAATGTAAGCGTATTGATCAGATCTTTTACGGGCATGCCGCACCTGATGCTCAGGATATCTATGCTTATGGCCCTGTAGCCTATATTATTATATATTCTGGCATTTCCGGGAGTCAGAATAGCTTTTTTATCTTTATTAACGCCGGCACCAATCTTTCCTGCGCCTTTAGAAATTTTTGTATTTCGGACCCTAAAAATATATTGGAATTCCTCCAATATATCATCTATGCATTCGACCAGCTTTGCACCGCTCTTTATAAGTCTGTGGCAGCCTCTGCTTGAATCGCTGAAAATGCTTCCCGGGACAGCAAAGACTTCCCTGTTCTGCGACAGAGCTATTTCTCCCGTTATCATCGCCCCGCTTCTCTTTCCAGCCTCTATGATTATGACTCCTCTGCTTATCCCGCTTATTATCCTGTTCCTTACCGGAAAATTCTTCCGGAGAGGCGGTGTTCCAGGAGGAAATTCTGTTATAACGGTGCCATTATTTAGAATATCATCATATAGCCCAATATTTTCAGGAGGATAGATCATATCGGGTCCGCTTCCGAGCACTGCGATGCTTCCTCCTTTTTCCTTTATTGCTTCCCTGTGTGCAACACTATCAATACCGAGAGCCAGTCCGCTTATAATGGTAATGCCTGCTGCTGAAAGGGATCTGCTGATATATGAAGCAGCTTCTACCCCATATTTTGTACACTTTCTGCTGCCTACTATTGCAATATTAAATGTGTCGGCCATATTCCTGCCGCTGAAAAATATAACAGGGGGAGGCAGATAAATATTTTCAAGCCCGGAAGGATAATTCCGGCCCCCGATATATACCGCTTTAAAGCATCCCTTTTCCAAACCGCGCATGATATCATCGTATTGTTTCTCTTCCCGCATACCCGAAGGTTCTATAGTGCCAAGACATGGCTGGCTATATTTTTTACATCCCCCTTTTAAAAAGAATTCATTAGCCGCCCCGGTACTGCCTCCCATCTTCCTGTATGCGCTAATATACTCAGATGGGCTCTTTTTTATATAGTAAAGTATGTATATCAGTTCTTTAAGCTCTTTATTCATATATTTTTACTGCCCTGTAACTGACTGATTCCATAATATGTCCATCTTTTATCTCCGGGCTCCCATCAATATCAGCTATCGTCCTTGCTACCTTTATGATCCCGGAAAGCCCCCTCGCAGACAGCCTGTACTTTTTCCCGATCCTGCAGATGATCTCGCCCGGGACCTTTTTGTCTTTGATCCATCTGTTTATTATCTCCTGTCCGGTTTCGGAATTATATTTTGTGGTTCTGCTGTTTATATATCTCCTCTTCTGGACCGCATGTGCAAAATTTATTCTTTTTTTAATATCCAGCGAACTCTCTCCCTGCGGATTATTAATATAATCGCTCTCAGAGAGCCTGTTTACAAAAACCCTCATATCTATCCTGTCAAGTATCGGTCCGGATAGATTGTTCCAGAATCTTTTGACTTCTCTCTCGCTGCATCTGCATTTATTGCTGCTATCGCCCCAGAATCCGCACTTGCATGGATTAGTGGCGGCAATAAGCATAAAACTGCAGGGGAAACTATATGAAAGCTGATTGCGCGTGATCACTACTTCCCTGTTTTCCATCGGCTGCCTTAGATCTTCTATCAATTCCGAAGAAAACTGGGAGAACTCATCAAGAAAGAGTATCCCCCTGTGTGCCATGCTTATTGCTCCCGGTCTGGGATTTGCTCCTCCGCCTATAAATCCAGCCCTGCTGACAGTATGATGCGGGTTTATAAACGGCCTTTTGCAGACGAGCTCTTCGATGCTGCCATTGCAGAGGCTGTGAATCTTTGTGACTTCTATCCTCTGCCTCATATCCATATCAGGCATTATAGATATCACTCTGCCTGCAAGCATAGTCTTTCCGCTCCCCGGGGGACCTATCAGAAGTATATTATGCATCCCTGCAGCTGCTATCTCCAGGGCCCTCTTTGCCTTATACTGTCCCTTCACTTCCGTAAAATCAGGACCTGGCTGGATTTTTTCCGGCTTCACAGATATTTTATAGTCAAGTACATGCCTTCCTATATCATCATCTTCTATAATATCTGTAATTCCCTTAAGGGAGCTGCATGGGATGATATTGACCCTGTTAAAGGGCCCTGCCTGATTTGCAATACCGCGGGGAACAAAGAAATATTTTTTCCCGAGTTCTTCTGCTTTTTCGGCCATCGATATCAGTCCCCTGACAGGATTGATCTTCCCATCAAGGGAAAGCTCGCCTATAAAACAGCAGCTTTCAAATCTCTTATAGCTGATCTGTCCGCTTGCTGCCAGTATCGAAAGGGCTATTGGAAGGTCATAAAGTGATCCTTCTTTTTTTATATCAGCCGGAGAGAGGTTTATTATTATCTTTTTAACAGGAAATTCAAAACCGCTATTAAGTATTGCGGACCGCACCCTCTGCCTGGATTCATTTACTGCCTTTCCGGGCAGTCCCACCAGATAGAGCCCGGGAAGGCCCCTTGAGATGTGTACCTCAACAGTGACTTTTATTGCCTCTATTCCTAT
>CBDUUS010000161.1:0-3889 GCA_965370465.1 uncultured bacterium
TCGTTTTTCTTAAGCAATTTAAATAAGCCTTTTACTGTTAGTTTTGCCATAAACTAGATTGCCTTCTTAATAGAGCCGTGCTTCCTCATGGACTTTTTGAAAGTATCACTGAAAAGTATATTCATTAAAAAACTTCTTTATAGCTTGACCATTTAACTTTACCTGACCTGATTCTTGAAATAGTTTCTAAAAGACTCGCTTTAAAATCTGGATCTGCCAGGATCAATTCAGTCGGATCATCTTCCCTGGCACGTTTCAGGCCTAAAATAAATTGGGTAAATATTTCAGATACAGACGTCCTCTGTTCTTCTGCATAAATCTTAGCGTACTCTATTAAATCTTTATCTAATGTTACATTTATCTTACTTTTACTCATTATAACCATCCTTTTATCTATGCTTATAATATACGCCTATTATACACCTATGTCAATAAGCACTCTGGCAAAGACAGCCACAGAGAAGAGTATGAATATTATTCTTATTGCAACAGGTTTTATTTTCCTCTTAAGATAGGTCCCCAGCCGTGCTCCGCCGATTCCTCCCAGGCCGACTATTACACCAAAAAGGATGTTAAAATCCACAGATAATATCTTTCCTGCAAGGCCCGGTATCGATGTAAAAATAATGGCTCCAAGAGACGTCCCCGTAGCAATATTCATTGGAAGACCCATAAAGAAAAGAAGTGCGGGTACAAAAAGAAAACCTCCACCTATTCCCAGTATTCCTGCCATAAATCCTGCCACTGCTCCAATAGGTATGATCTTATAGAGATCGCTTTTTGAAGGATTTATCTTATGGCTTGTGATCCTGGAGCGGAGAAGCAGAAGGATAAAAGAAATGGTCAGTGCCGCAAGATACATTATCTTTATAGTGAGGTCCGGGATATATTTTGTAAGGTAACCTCCGAGGAAGGAAAACAGCATACCTGAAAGGCCTAAATATAGAGAGTATTTAAAAATGATCGTCTTCTGGTAATAATTAAATATGGTCCCTGCTATGGAAGCAAATACAATATGGACCATGGACATGGCTGTAGCAACTTTAATATCAATACCCGAAAGGTAAAGAAGAAGAGGGATTATTACTGTTCCCCCGCCTATACCCATAAGGCCGGAAACGGTCCCTCCTATTAATCCTATTAGTATAAATGTGACGTATTCCAAATAATTATCTCTTATGCTTGAGTTTCTAACTTAATATTTATTCCAAAAATACATTATTTAGGATAATACAATAATTAACCATAGCTTATGTTCCCTGACAGGGGTCATGGATCTATATTCATACGGTTATAGTTTCACAGTCCACATTTTGTATAAATTGAGCAGGTAAGTTTCCTGAGTGGACTACATGATCATTTAATAATACCCATTCCTGAAAGTATATTTATATGAAAATTATAATGGAAATATGCTTAATATAAAACACCAATAATATAATGCTGGCAGGAAATGACAGGAAGAGATATTTTAAATAATTTTAGATTTTAATGGAAATTTTTCAGGATTTAAAATTGACTCATATGTTAGATCTATATCCAAATCAGGCCAATAAACATGTCCTGGTGATTCTTCTATAACATTTGTTATATCTCTAATACTTTTGTTTTTGAACCAGGGAAAAGATTCATAAGATAAAAACAACTCTTCCCCATGTGTTAATAACCAAAAACCATGTAAAGAAATATTAGTTACTTCAACTATAGAAGTGTCTACCCCATTCATCAATAAACTCATTGTAATGCTCCTCTATAACTGCTTCGATCTCTTTCAACTCTTTTGAAGAGTAAGCGTAATTTTTCGTTAACTCAATTTTAGGTTCAAGCCAAAATTTGGCTTTTAGCCCTTAGATATAAAATAAATCAGGTCCTGTCAAATTTTCTGTGAAAGTTTAAGAAAGAAGTAAGAATTATCAATATAAATAAAATACTAATATTTATATACAGAACACTGTTTTTAGAATAATACTCCGACATATAACCGGAAAGATACTGGAATGTCATAATACCCAGGTTTGCAAAAGCTACTGAAAGGCCTGATGCACTATTAGTATATTTTGGAAACAGTCCGGATGCAATAGAAAATGTCATTGTAAAATTTCCGGCAATCGAGATCCCAAATAAAGCTATCAGGATATTCTTGGCAATAAGGTTATCTGTATAAAGTACACCTATTAAAAAAAGGAAAGAGACTATAAAGCTAAACAGAAGGATCCTTTTTTTTCTAAAATGTTTTATAAGCTTATTGCGCAGGAGCATCCCTATAAAGATTGAAGCTCCAAATATGGAAAGAAATAGCGAGCTGATATTGATATCAATATTTATACTCCTAAAATATGACGTAAACCATACAAAAAATGTATTCATTATAGAGGCATAGAAAAATATTATTATCCCGCATATTATAAAGGCCGGGTTTGTTATCATCCTCTTATTTGTAGAAAACAGATTTCTAAGCGATGTCTCTACCCGTGATATCCCTGGGATCTTTATTCTCCACAGTACTATTGCCAGCGCTATAATAGGCACAAGATTAAAAATATAATAATATCTCCAATCGACCCTTATAAAAAGGGCCAGACTCACAATAAGAGGTGCGATTATTAATGCTGTAGTATGCCCGATATTTATTTTTATCAGGTTAGCTGTTTTATTTTTTGGATAGAGAGTACCCACTATTGAGAGGTTCCCAATAATAAGCATCCCAAGTCCCAGCTCCATCAAAAAATATGCGATTATGAAAATAGAAAATGTGTGGGAAAAATACAGCAGGACCGAACCTGTAAAATTAATACCCAGACCGATAAATAAGACTTTCTTCAGCCCGATTATCTCTATCAGGTTTCCAGTTGTAAGGGAGACAAAAAATAATCCAAATATACTCAGGGCTATGGCAGAACCGATAAAGTCAAGACCAACGCCAAGCTCGCCCGAAATAATAGGGATAAGCGGAGCGATAATATTTCTGGCAGCAGAAATTATAAGTACCTGAAAGAATGCATATACCAGTATTTTATTATCTCTTATCCTTTTTCTAAACATATGTCTTTATTTTCTTCTAAATGGACCTGTAAATCCATTGCCAGTTTTATAAAAATGATATTAAAATGACCTTCCGGGTAAAGTGGAACCACTAAAGAATTAATAATAAAAAGACCCGCAGCAGAATCATTGTTTAATATGCAACCAACAGATATATGACTCAGGGCAGTATTTAAAAAGCATCATATCCGGCCATTACAGGACCATCATAGATACGGCCAGGATTATATATTATTTAGAAGCTTAAGCAATCACATTGACTACTTTTCCCTTTTTGGTGTTCTTTATGAACTCTACCCGTCCATCAGCTTTTGCAAAAAGAGTATGGTCCCTTCCAATTCCAACATTTAGGCCGGGACGAAATTTGGTACCTCTTTGCCTTATGATTATATTTCCAGCTATGACCGTTTGTCCGCCGGATTTTTTAAGTCCCAGGTATTTAGGATTGCTGTCCCGTCCGTTCCTGGTACTTCCTACACCTTTTTTACTTGACATATCTGCTCCTATTTCCCTGTTTTTATCTTATTAAGATGAAGAACAGTAAGTAATTGTCTGTGTCCGACTTTTCTGTGATATCTTTTCTTGGCCTTATGCTTGAAGGCTATCACCTTGTCGCCCTTTATTTGCTCTTTGATGGTGGCTTCCACCTTCGCATCTTTGACTCCTGGCGAACCAATAGAGAATTTACCCTTATCGCTTATCATCTTGACCTCGTCCAGGGTTATTTTATCGCCTTCTTTACCTTCGATCCTATCGACAGTAAAGTCTTTATTTTCTTCAACCTTATATTGTTTTCCGCCAGTTGTAATTATTGCGTAAATCTTGGCCTCCTTATATAAACTCAAAA
>CBDUUS010000162.1:0-3887 GCA_965370465.1 uncultured bacterium
GGATGGTTTACAGGACTGCGTTTGTATATTTTGATATTGGTTATGGTTCAACACTTGCAATAATGAGTTTATTTGTGGCAATCATTATTGGTGCTGTTATATTCAGACAATTAATGAGAGCACTAAATGCTTCGACTAAATAAAGATGAAAGGTTAAAAATGAAAAATAATACTATTGTGAAGAGGGTTCTATTCTGGATTATAACTATACTGATCTTATTAGTGGTTCTGGGGCCATTGCTGTGGATTTATCTTACTGCATTTAAATCTGCAAATGATATAATGACCGGTGACTTTATAAAGCAAATAGTATTTAGTCCAACTTTAGATAATTTTAAGCGTTTGTTTACAGAATTTCCGTTTTTTCAATCATTGTTGAATACGCTTATTACCAGCATCGGCAGTACCGTATTAGTAATGATGGTAGCTTTACCGGCATCATATAGTTTTGCACGGTGGAATACAGGCGGGGGACATTTACTTTTTACAACTATTTCTACCAGAATGTTTCCAGGAGTCGTTGCTGCCCTACCTTTCTTTATTTTATTCCGAAAATTGAATTTACTTGATACGCACATAGGGCTCATTCTTCTGTTTATGTACTTTAATGTATCGTTTGCAACTTTTTTAATGTATGGATTCATGAGAGATGTTCCTGTTGAATTGGAACAGGCAGCCATGATAGATGGATATGGACGTTTTAATATTTTCAGGAAGATCGTACTTCCACTTGTTTTGCCTGGAATTGCGACTACATCAATATT
The DNA here is from genome assembly GCA_965370465.1 of uncultured bacterium. Classification (GTDB taxonomy): domain Bacteria; phylum Actinomycetota; class Humimicrobiia; order Humimicrobiales; family Humimicrobiaceae; genus M55B120. Next base: position 765 of record CBDUUS010000162.1, read on the forward strand.
TTGTTTGATATGGTCATGGAATGAATTTTTATTTTCTTTTCTGTTTACCAGAAATGTTGCAAGGCCAATGACTGTATTAATATCGTCTTTCTGGGGATCGATTGAAGTCCAGTACGGGATAATGGCAGCAGGAGCTGCAATTGGAGTATTGCCCACACTGATTGCTGCCTGGTTTATGCAGAAATATATAGTCAGGGGACTTACTTTTGGTGCCGTAAAAGGATAGCTGTTATTGTAACTGTATATTTAATTTATACAGGATCATCATTAATAAATTCTATACGAGCGGAGGTTTATAATATTATGTTACTAAGAATGACAATGGGAAATTGGGTGTTCTGGGCAATAATAGTGTGGATTGGAGTAAACTTTATATGGATTGGATTATTCCCAAATTTGCCGGCATGGATAGGAACAATAATTGCCACAGCACTTGCTTTTATAATTTTTAAGTTTGGTCCTCGACCTGAAGAAGACCATGAAGAGGAGGTAGAATAAAAGATGGTAGAAATTAGGTTTGAGAACGTAACCAAATATTATGATAGAAAGTTAGCTATAAATAATTTAAATTTTACTGTAAAGGAAGGTGAGTTCTTCTCAATTCTGGGACAAACAGGAGCCGGAAAGTCTACAATTTTAAAAATGATAGCAGGAATTGAACCGATAACTTCGGGTAAAATATTCTTTAATGGTATTATGGTTAACAATCTCCCCCCTCACAAAAGAAATGTTTCTATGGCTTTTGAGGCCTATAATCTTTATTCACATTTTTCAGTATATGAAAATATTGCATTTCCATTGAGGGCGCCTAAATGGAAATTAAATCTTAGCAAGGAAGAAGAGAGAAATAAAGTTGTTGAGATTGCCAGTTTTCTGGGTATTGAAAAATTATTAGAAAGAAGACCCCAGGCCCTGAGCGGCGGACAGAAACAAAGAGTCTCGCTGGCAAGGGCTCTTATTAGAAAACCACAAGTTTATTTACTTGATGAACCTATAGCTCATCTTGATGCTAAATTGAAATTTTCAACACAAACTCTTTTGAGGGAATTTGCAGTTAATTATAAAAGTACAATAATTTATGTTACACACGATTATAAAGAAGCTCTGGCTCTATCAGACAGGGTAATGGGACTAAGAAAAGGAAAAGTTGAACAAATTGGCACACCTGGAGAAATATATCATACACCAAAAGTAGACTTTATGGGTATTTTGGTCGGAGAACCGCCAATGAATATGATAGATGGTGAGCTTATTAAAAAAAATGGCGAGGTATTATTCAAAGTCGGAAAATATTTTACAATTGCACTTAAAAATGAATTGGGGGAATCTGCAGAAAAAGTTGTCATGCCTGAGGAGGACAAGCTTAATGTCAGATTAGGGATAAGGTGTGAGAATATAAAAATCAGCAGGCAAAAAGTATCTGATAATTCTTTTCAACTGCCTGTATATGCAGCTATACATGAGGCTGAAAGTTCTGTGATTACTTTTGAGTTAGAAAATACTTTTTTCCATGTAAGAATTGTAAAAAATAAAGAGTTTGGAAAAGTAGAGAGATCAGACTTAGTATGGATTGATTTTGAACCAGAAAAAATGTTTTTCTATAAAAATACTATAAAAATTTCTAAATCTTAAGCGGGGTAAAGATGAGCAAAGTTGATTGTAAGAATATTTGGAAAATTTATGATGGTGATGTTGTCGGAGTCAAAGACTTGACTTTTACATGTGATGAAAGGGAATTTCTTGCGATACTTGGTCCCTCAGGTGGAGGAAAAAGCTCAACATTACGTATGCTTGCAGGGCTAGAAGAAATCAGCAAGGGTGAAATTTTATTTGACGATAAAGTGGTTAATAAATTAGGACCTGTTGAAAGAAACATTGCTTTGGCTTTTGAGTCTTATGCCCTGTATTATCGTTTGAGTGTCTATGAGAATATAGCTTTTCCGCTAAGAGCTAAAGGTATGAGTAATAAAGATGTGGATAAAAATGTTATGGAGATCTCGGAAACTTTTAACTTGAAATCTATATTACATAAGAAACCTGCAGAATTAGCAGGAGGCCATCAGCAAAAAGTGTCACTGGCAAGAGCTCTTATCAGAAAACCAAAGTTAACACTTCTTGATGAACCGCTATCACATATGGATCAGCGAATCAGGGTAGAAATAAGAGCACAGATACGTAGAATTCACGAAGAATTTAATAATACTACTATATATGTTACTCATGACCAGTCAGAGGCAATTTCTTTATGTGACAGAATTCTAATTTTATATGATGCAGAGCTGCAGCAAATTGGTACAGTTGATGAGATATATAATAAACCGGTAAATAAATTTATTGCTTCTTTTATAGGTCAACCGGGGATGAATTTTATTAAATGTAAAATAAAATCATCTGATAGTATTTCTTTGGGGGTCAGTGAAGGGAAAAATATTTTTAAATTTATTGGAAAAATTGATTCTAAATATATAGGTTCAGAAGTAACAATGGGAATTAGGCCTCAACAGATAAAAATAGTTGGAAACAATGGGCAGAAGACTGCTGTCCCTGGCCTGGTTAAAATAGTTGAATTTCAAGGTGACAAGGACGTTCTGACGGTGGAGCTTAATGATATTGGCAAAACTCGGATCAAAGTAGTTATTACTGCTGGAGGAAAAAGATTTAAACGGGAAGAGACCTGCTGGATGGAGTTTCAATCGGAGTATGTCCACCTCTTTAATGAAGCAGAGAAAGCTATTCTTAGAAGAGAATCTTAATAAGTGATTTGAATATTTTTAGCTATATAGTCAATTAATAATAGTTGCGATACTTTACCCGGGTTTGCATAATTAGTATTAATAGAATAAGCAGGGTTCGATCAGGGTTTCGTAGAATTAAAGATTTGAATGTAAGAAGTAATAAAAAAGTATTTTGGAATTTTATTAAAACTGTAAGATAAATTATAAGATAGGAGAAAGATGAAAGATATCTTATCTTTATTTAAATTGGATGGTGAAAAAGCAATTGTAACCGGTGCAGGTCGAGGTCTTGGTAAAGAAATCGCTATAGGCCTGGCGGAGGCTGGGGCAGATGTAGCCGTAATTGACAGGTTGATAAAAGAAGGAGAGGAAACCACTGCAGAAATTG
>CBDUUS010000163.1:0-3870 GCA_965370465.1 uncultured bacterium
CGGCTCAGTCTTTACTCCTTCAACAGCAAGAATAAATAGCTTTCTGTAGCGACGCTCTCCTAACTTACGCTTGAATCTTCTTCTTTCCAAAGGCATTAACTCACTTCCTTTTGATTCACAGGAGAGCTGTTTAATAGGAATCGCGGAATACCTCCCAGACGTCCCTGCAGATAACTCTTGCGTATATCCTTATCATAGCGGATATCCTTATATTCGCTAAAAGATAACAGATTTGAGCTGCCTTTCCAGTTTCTTTCGGTGACCCACATTTCATCACGGCGGAGAAGTTGCTGATCCATTAACAGAACATCATGTGTTGTGATCAGCAATTGTGCCCGGCTTTTATTAGAGCAATTGGTCAGGTACGCTTCCAACAGCTGTCTGGTAAGCAATGTGTGCAAGCTTCTATCGATTTCATCAATAATATAAACCTTTTTTGAATCAGTTTTTGAGATCTCCAGAAATGCCGGCAACAGGTCAATGACTCTTTGAGAGCCGTCCGACTCTTGCTGTATCTCAAACTTTGTTTCCGTTCCATCTGGTTTTGGATGAAATGTGACCAGCTTCTTGACGATTAGTTCTCCCTCTCTGCGGGTTACGATGAATCGTTCATTGCTTGGATCTGTAAGTAATCGTATGGCCATACCTTCCTTAATATCTTCCTGCAGCCTGCTTTTAATCTCATCTGGCAGAGAAATATTATCAAACGGGATCTCTTCACTTCCCAGATGTGAAATACCGGTATCCAGTTGCGGCAGCATTTTATTCATAACACCAAAAAGAGGATGCTCTTCATTAAGAAAGTTCTCAAACGGCTTAAACCGGGAATCAGGCGCAATTAGCTCCAGGGTATCTTTAAACCAGTCATAAACAGGGCGGAATATATCCACCTTCTGTGAAACAGAATTTGTTAAAAATAACTGATTATCCCGGGTTCCCTTGAAAGCAAAGTGTAGAAATTGATCTTTCTTAAGAGATCTGTCAAAGTTTGGATCATCGCCTTTACGTTCATATAAAATTTTTTCACTTGTACTGGTGATTTGAATAAGTTTTTCTTCGATTACAGCTTTTCTGGTAACTGCAAAACTAAACTCATAGATAGTTTCATTAATCAGCATCTCGATCTTAAACCGTGACGGCTTCTCTATGCTTCCAGCATCAAGACGGTAAGGTTCTATCGGAATTATGCTATCCGGCCGGGTTCCTCTGACAACCAGTCCTTTAACAAAATTTAGCGCCTTAAAAAAGTTAGTCTTTCCTGATGCATTGCCTCCGTATATTACGGCAATTGGAAGTATCCTTGTCTGGTATTTGCCAACCCTTGGAACACGGTCCCCATGTTGTCGCTCTCGGCTGGCAATCATAGAAAAGGAGGTTGGATTTTGAAAAGACATCCAGTTTTCAATTGAAAAATTTATAATCATTTTTATATCCTCTTATACGTTATTATCTCATAATTTACTTCTAATATAGCTATTTAAATTATATATGTCAAGTTTGCAGAGATTATTACTCATAAAACAATAGAATATATTCTATGAGTCAGCTAAATTTTCCATAGGCGAAATTGATTGGTGGAGGCGGCGGGAATTGAACCCGCGTCCGAAGATATTGCCACCCAAACATCTACAAGCTTAGTCTATATTTTAGTTCTCGCTTTACCGGCCCGCATAGACACGGTCCGGATCAGCCAGTCTGCAAAAGTTTCCTCCGTATAATAGCAGACCCTTTATGCGGAGTATCCTGCTAATCGTCGCCCACTGGAGACTGCAGGAATGCCCCCGTAGACGTAGCAACTTATTCTAAGCTGCTAGTGCATATTCGCTATTGTCAGCGTTTATGTTTATGTTTCAGTTATTTACGAGTTCTGATACTCGGCTTGCCATCTAAGCTCAACCTATCCCCGTCGAATCCAGATCGCCCCCATATTGGGAGTACTGTTCCCAGAACAGATATATAATATAATAAATCTAATAATTTTTCAAAGCCCTGTTCATTTCCCTTGCGTGCTCTTTTTCCATTATGTCCCTGCGCTTATCCCTTACATTCTTTCCTTTTGCAAGAGCGATCTCGACTTTTACAACATTTTTAGAAAAATATAGTTTTAACGGCACAAGAGTAAGGCTCTTATCTATGAGTTTTCCCTGAAGGCGGTCTATCTGTCTTCTATGCATCAAAAGTTTTCTGGTCCTCATAGGATCAAGGTCTTCCATCCTGCTGTTTACATATGGAGAAATGTGCATATTGTGAAGAAATAATTCACCACTTTTGATCCTGGCATAGCTGTCCTTAAGGTTGACCTTGCCGTTTCTTACAGATTTGACCTCGCTGCCCCATAATGCTATCCCTGCTTCAAAATTGTCCAGTATAAAAAAATCATGTAATGCTTTCCTGTTGCGGGCGACCGGTCTGCTGCCGGAAGGACCCTTCTTTTTCTTCTTACTTTTACTCAACTCTGGCCTTCCAATATTTTTTTGACCTCTTCCAGCGCCCTTTTAAGCTGAAGGTCCTCTGTATCTTCCAGGGTCAGCTCAACCTCTATATCCGGGATGATCCCTACTCCATCTATGGATACTCCTGAGGGCAAATAATATTTAGCTGTGGTGAATTTAAGTCCGGACCCGTCAGAAAGATCATGGATCACCTGTACCGTACCCTTCCCAAAACTTATCTCTCCAATAAGAAGTGCCCGGCCATTATCCCTTAAGGCACCTGCAACAAGTTCTGAGGCGCTTGCAGAAAAGCCATTGATGAGAACAATAAGGGGTATCTCTGTATATTTTCCATCCTTTGCAAAATATTCATCCACTCTTTCATCATCGTCTGTTCTTCCCCTGACTGTCACTATGGCCCCTTCATCCATGAAAAGATCGCATACATCAACAGCATCATCAAGCGTACCGCCCAGATTATTCCTGAGATCAAAAATAATGGCTGCTGCTCCCTGTTCGATGAGCTTTTCTATTTCGGAATCGAGGAAGTCGGCACCCCCGTTCTGGAAGCCTATATATTGTATATATCCTATATTATCTTCAATCATCTCGGCAAAAAGATTGGGGACATAGAAGCGCGCCCTTATAAGCGTTACTTCAAAGGTCCTTTCTTCGCCGGGACGGTAGAAAGTTATGTCCACACTGGTACCTTCCTCGCCTTTGATCATCGCTACTATATTTTCCAGGACCATATCCTTTATATCTGTACCATTGACTCTGATGATCTCATCGCCTTCTTTTATTCCTGCATTATCCGCCGGAGTATCGGGCAGAGGTTTTACCACGACCACGCGGCCGTCATCATCCTGCATTACAATAACTCCTATGCCGCTCATTGTACCATTGTATGATTCTGTTATTTTTTGATAATCTTCTACAGTAAAATATTCAGCATGCCTATCATCAAGCAGTAAAAGCATGCCTTCGATCGCAGCTCTTAATAGTTCCTGTTTGCTGAATGCTGAAATGGAATCATTGCTTATATAGTTAAGGGCCTCTTCAAAAGGTTTGATACTGAAGCGGTTTTTGATGCTTTCAGAAATATCTTCAAGCAGCCCGGGCTTTTCCTCGGACGTGTAGCTGCTATCTGAACTGCTGCTCCCATTACCGAGGAAATATTTCCTCACCGAAGTCAGGCTCAGCCCGGCCCAGAGTCCTGAAGAGAATACAAATATTAGTATTACTATGGAAACAACGACTCTTATTATTATCTTTTTCATTTTATCACCAGAGGTATTATATAAAATATTTCAGATTATTCCAGATATTGAAGTGGGTTCTGGGCATTTCCGTTTATCCTGACCTCAAAGTGAAGGTGTGGACCCGTGGCCCAGCCTGTAGAACCGACAAGGCCTATTACCTGGCCCCTTTCCACAAA
>CBDUUS010000164.1:0-3851 GCA_965370465.1 uncultured bacterium
GAGGGAAGCGGGTATGCGGTAAGCGTGAAAGCTCTGAGAGCAGTTATGAGAGCCTATGACGGCAGAGGGGAAGGGACCATGCTGACTGGAGCGATACTCGGGGAATTGGGACTTGAAGATGAGACAGGTATTGTAAGCTGGATATATGGAAAGCCTTTTTCAAAGGAAAGAATATCTGTATTTGCAAAGCCAGTCTGTAAGTGTGCATATGGCGGAGATGATATTAGCCGGGATATACTCTATGGGGAAGCTATGGAGTCGGTACTGTCGGTGATAACTATAGCTGAAAAGTTAAAGCTTTCAAAAAGGAAATTCGACCTGGTCCTCGTAGGGGGTCTATTTAAATGCGAAAAGTATTTTAAAGATATTGTAATAGCGGGACTAGAAGAGAGATTTGACGGTATATGCTTCAAGCCGCTGGTAGCAAACCCGGTAGAGGGAGCAGTCAAATTGGCTATTGATAATTTATAGCATTTTTATTAGTATTTCTTTTTGCGGAGTTCTGGCAATAGATTCTTGACAATCTACCTCTTGATGCCGATAATGATAAGGCAATATTTTGCCGGTGTAGCTCAGTTGGTAGAGCAGCTGATTTGTAATCAGCAGGTCGTCCGTTCAAATCGGATCGCCGGCTCCATTGTGGAGGAGTGCCCGAGTGGTCAAAGGGAGCAGACTGTAAATCTGCCGGCTCAGCCTTCAGAGGTTCAAATCCTCTCTCCTCCACCATAATAATCCAGGCCCGTGTAGCTCAGTAGGTAGAGCATTTCCTCGGTAAGGAAAAGGTCATCGGTTCAATTCCGATCGCGGGCTCCACTTTCTACCTGATTTGAAGCCTTCAGTTAAAAAAATATCGCTAAGGCTTCCGGAATCCATGCTTGAAGAGATAAAACTTCTGACAAATAGGAAGGATGTACCGTACCAGTCATTAATGAAAATATTTCTATCTGAGAGAATTGAAAAAGAATTAAGCGCATAACCCCAAACCCTCTTTTATTTTTTCTTGAAGCTCCGGGCAAAAACTAATATAATAATCAGTTACCTTAATTATGAGGGTCTTTTATAGATATAAGAGAGAGCAGATAAATTGCAGATTAATTTATTTATAATTTTATTGATTGCAGCCTTTCTAATATCGGTTGCTCTTACTGTCTATATAGGTATGCGGAGAACCGATCGTGTAAAATCAGAGCTTTTTCTGGCTATGCTTTCCATAAGCATATGGAGTTTTGCTGCGATCTTTGAAGCAGCATTTACTGGGCTGGACCTGAAAATACTCTTTTCAAAGATAAGCTATCTGGGGATCGCCACATTGCCTGTCCTATTCTTTTTCTTTATATCAAGATATACTAATCTGGATCATTGGATCACAAATAAAAACAGGCTTTTTCTATTTTTTATTCCTGCGGTGACCTTTGTCCTTGCTGCTACCAATGAACTGCACGGGCTCTTATGGCCGGAAATATATCTTAAGCAAAATAAGATAGCGGGTATCTTTGCCTTCTATGAGCACGGTCCCTGGTACTGGGTTAATATCTCATATAGCTATATTTTTCTGGGAGCTGGAATAGTAATGTTGATTTTTTCATTGTTCAGGTATAAGAGATTCTATTCGCTTCAGGCCAGGGTCCTGATGATAGCCTCACTCTCTCCCATTATAGCTAATATAGCATACTCTTTTTACCAGTCGGGTCTTGGAGGAATGGAAATTACTCCAATATGTTTTACAATAACAGGACTTTTTCTGACCCTCGCTATTTTTAAATATCGGTTTATGGATATCACGCCTATTGCCAGAGAAATCATAATAGAGAGTCTTTATGACGGAGTACTTCTGATAAATAAGGATAATAAAATTATCGATATAAATCAGGCTGCCCAGAGGCTTCTTTCTTTAAACAATTCAGATATTGGAAAATCGGTAGATATTGCACTCTCTGATAACTCAGAAATACTGGAATATTTAAAAATAGAAAAAAATCTGAAAGAAACAGTCAGAGAGGTAGGAATTAGGAATAACAAACTTTTTCTGGAGCTAAGGATCACCCATCTTCTTGATGATGGGAAGAAAAGGATAGGGACAATAATAGTATTAAGAGATATTACCGGTGAGAAAATCGCTAAAAAGAAATTGAAGGAATCCCAGAACATGCTTTTAAATATTATTGATTTCCTGCCCGATGCCACATTTGCAATAGATAATAAGGGGAGTGTGATAGCCTGGAACAAAGCAATGGAGAGCCTTACTGGAGTAAAGAAGGAAGATATGCTTGGAAAAGGTGATTATGAATACTCTATTCCTTTTTATGGTGAAAGAAGGCCGATTCTTGTAGATTATATTATCGGAGATCTCCCGGAGACAGAAAAGCAATATAATGTTATAGAAAGAAAAGGAAATAATCTTGCAGCAGAGCTTGAAGTGACTTTAAATGAAAATAATGTACATCTCTGGATAGAGGCTTCGCCCCTGTTTGACAGCAATAATGAAATAATCGGGGCAATAGAATCATTGAAGAATATAACAGATATAAAAAATGTTGAAAAGAGACTCAGGCATATTTCTTTTCATGACAATCTTACAGAACTATACAATAGAGCATATTTTAAAGAAGAGCTAAAAAGGTTGAACAGGTCGCGGCAGCTGCCGCTGAGCATAATTATTGCAGATATAAATGGTATGAAGCTGGTCAATGATGCATTCGGGCATAATATGGGAGACAGGCTATTGAAGCATGCTACGAGGATTCTCAAGAAATCATGCAGAGCTGATGATATATTAGCAAGATGGGGAGGGGATGAATTTATTATACTGCTCCCTACTACCGGAGTAAAAGAAGCACAGGAAGTCATAGAAAGGATACTGCATAGATGTAAAAGGACAAAGTTCAAAATACCTGTAAGCATATCAATGGGTTCAGATACTAAAATCAACCCCGGGACAAGGATCGGTACGGTCCTGAAAAAAGCTGAAGACTCCATGTATAGAAGTAAGCTTCTATCATCTAAGAGTGTCCAAAATTCAATAGTAAAGTCACTTACAAAGATATTATTTGAAAGAAATATTAAAACGGAATCTCATTCTGAAAGAATGGTGTCCCTTTCAAAAAGATTAGCAGAAAAGACAGGATTGCCTGAGAGCAAGATGGATGAGCTCGTACTGCATGCAAAGCTTTATGATATAGGGAAAGTGGCCATAAATGAAAGGATCTTAAAAAAGAAAAGCAGGCTAAAAAAATCAGAGTGGGATGAGATAAAAAAGCATTCCGAGATAGGTTACCGGATAGCCAACTCTTCCTCTATGCTGGCACCCATTGCTGAATACATTCTGTGCCAGCACGAATGGTGGGATGGTTCAGGGTATCCAAGGGGCCTTAAGAAGAATAAGATCCCGGCTATAAGCCGCATAGTAGCCCTGATAGATGCTTATAATGCAATGATCTCCGACAGGCCGTACCGGAAAGCTTATTCAAGGAGAAGAATCATCAGGGAGCTGGAAAAATCTTCAGGGACCCAATTTGATCCGGATCTGGTAAATGGATTCCTGGAGCTTTTAGATGAAGACGGTCTGTAAATGCTCATTCCCGGCTCATGATGGGATCCAGAATTTATTTGACACTTAAAATCTTCTTGTATAGAATTTATCACTACTTTAAAAAAAACCAGAAGTGATTATAATTTTAATAGTGCTTGCAATAGATATTTACAGATAAACGGCGGTGTAGCTCAGGGGTTAGAGCACTCGGTTCATACCCGGGGGGTCATTGGTTCAAATCCAATCACCGCTACCAGTTATTTTGTAATACCATCAGAGAAAGGATAAATTATGGCTAAGGAAAAATTTGAAAGGACCAAGC
>CBDUUS010000165.1:0-3841 GCA_965370465.1 uncultured bacterium
ACAATCCATATTTTGGTAAACATATTAAGAAATTGAAAGCATATAGACCGGAGACATGGAGATATAGAATTGGCAATTTTAGGTTATTTTACAAAATTAATGACAAAGATAAAATTGTTGATATAATCACAGTTGAATTCAGGGGTAATTTATATTGAAAGGCAAAAAGTAATGAAGCCAGGCCGGGTATTATGCTGAAAATAGCTTAACAGATCATATATTATAAAATAAATGTCAATATTAAATAGGAGTGGTTTAAATGGCAGAGACAGATATGGAAAAAATATTATCGGAAAAGGTCCTGAGACTGGAAGCGAGCCCTACTTTTGCCCTGGACAGCAAGGCAAATGAAATAGATATAGAGCTTAAAAAACAGGGAGACTATGTAGTAAGGTTCGGTATCGGCCAGCCGGATTTTAATACTCCGGAAAATATCAAAGAAGCCGGGAAAAGGGCCATTGATGAGAATAAGACCAGGTATACCCCTGCTGCCGGGATAGGCGAGCTTAAAGAAGCTATTGTAAATAAGTTTAAAAAGGATAATGGCCTTGAGTATGAGCCGGCAAACATATTGGCCGGCATAGGTGCAAAGCAGGTGCTTGATACTATAATGAGAGCCTTTATAAATCCTGGAGACGGTGTGCTTGTACCAAAACCATACTGGGTAAGTTATACACAGCAGGTCCTTTTATCCGATGGTGTTCCCATTGAAGTGGATTTTACCGATGACTTAAAAATCAATGCGGATCATTTAAAGAAAGTAATATCTGAATTTAAAGCTCCCATAAAGCTTATGATCCTGAACAGCCCGAATAATCCGACTGGTGCGGTTTATTCTAAAGAAGAATTGGAAGAGATAGCACAGATCTGCCTGGAAAACGGGATATATATAATTGCTGATGAAGTATATGAGAAATTTATATATGGCGATATATCCCATCATAGCATTGCAGGCTTCAGCCGGGAACTTAAGGATCTTACGATCACGGTAAATGCTGTTTCAAAGACCTATGCGATGACAGGCTGGAGGATAGGATACTGCGCTGCTGACAAAGCTATAATAAAGCAGATGTCAAAAATACAGGGCCAGTCGCCTTCAAATCCATGTTCCATCGCCCAGTGGGCAGCCATTGAAGCTATGGAGGGGGACCAGGGCAGCGTTGAACTTATGAGAAATGAATACGAAAAAAGAAGAAATTATGTATATGATAGACTAAAAAGTATAGATGGTATAGAATGCGGACTTCCCGAAGGTGCCTTCTATGCATTTCCAAAAGTCTCAAATCTTTACAATAGCAGGATAAAAAGCTCGGATGATTTCTCGGGCCAGCTTCTTGAAGAAGGAAGAGTCGCTGTTGTTCCCGGATCTGCATTTGGCGATGACAGATATGTGAGGATAAGCTATGCGGCTTCCATGGACAAGATAATCGACGGCATGGATAGGATCGAGAAGTTCTGTAAAGGGCTTTAATTAAAATTAGTGAAATAATTATATATTTATATATAATATACCAGTGATCATTTAAAGAATTATTGATGGAGGAAAAAATGGCGAGTCCTAAACATTATGATATAGCGGTCCTTCCGGGAGACGGCACGGGACCGGAGGTAATCGAAGAAGGCAAGAAAGTGCTGGAAGCTGTTGGAAAAAGATTTGATATCAGTTTTTCATTTACAAGTTTTAATTATGGAGGGGATCGTTTTCTAAGTACGGGAGAAACAGTAACCGATTCAGAAATAGATGGGCTCAAGAAATTTAAAGCTATTTATCTCGGAGCAATAGGGCACCCTGATGTGGCTCCGGGCATCCTCGAAGTGGGGATACTGCTCAGACTTAGATTTGCTATGGACCAGTATATAAATCTAAGACCGGTCAAACTCTATCCTGGCATCGATTGTCCGCTAAAGGGCAAGAACCCCGGGGATATAGATTTTATTGTAGTAAGGGAAAATACCGGAGGACTTTATACGGGCCACGGCGGAATAAGCAGAAAAGGCACGCCCCATGAAGTGGCCACCCAGGTCATGGTATATGACAGGCAAATGGTCGACCGCTGCCTTAAATATTCATTTGAGCTGGCAGTGGAGAGGAAAAAAGAAGGAAAACCCGGCAAGCTTACCCTTGTAAACAAGACAAATGTACTTACATATGTGGGCGATCTGTGGTTTCGGGCCTTTATGGAGATGAAGGATAGCTATCCTGACATTGAGACAGATTATAATCATATAGATGCTGCATGCATGTGGATGATAAAGAATCCTGAATGGTTTGATGTTATGGTAATACCCAATATGTTCGGCGATATAATAACTGATCTTGGTGCGATGATACAGGGTGGCATGGGCATTGCTGCCGGAGGCAATATTAATCCTTCCGGGACCTCCATGTTTGAGCCAATAGGGGGCTCGGCGCCAAAATATACAGGGATGAATATCATCAATCCGCTTGCTGCAATAGAAGCGGGAAGGATGATGCTAAAGCATCTTGGAGAAGATGAAGCTGCCAGGGTGATAGAGGATGCAGTTTCCTGCATCTGTACCAAAATAGAGAGTCTCAGCGCCGGTAAAATGGGCTATGGCACTTCAGAAGTAGGAGATCTCGTGGCCGGGCATATCACAAATAACTAAGAACGGAAAATATAATTAATATAATAGAGGATCTGTGTGTGATTGACAGGTTCTCTATTATTACCTTTCTGTATTGCATTCAATTATTTCAGGTAAAGTTATTGTCCTTATTCCGGGCAGGCAAGGACATTAGCAGTCTCTCTTATACAGGCCGATCAGTTCTGCACTTCCAAGGATATGTCCCTGCATGGCATCTTCAATACCTGCTGCTTTTGCCGAAGCATCAAGTTTCAGGATGGTATCAAGAGCATAGAGCTTGAAAAAATACCGATGTGTCCCTGATGGCGGACAGGGGCCTCCATAGCCTGGCGTGCCAAAGTCAGTATTTCCTTCAACTGAACCGTCAGGCAAGCTGTTTTCACTGATCTCTATTGTTCCCGGGCCCATATTCCATATTGTCCAGTGTACCCAGGTGCCGCCTGGCGCATCAGGATCATCAACTATCAGGACCAGGCTCACTGCGGCTAACGGGATCCTGCTGAAGACAAGTGCTGGATTTATATTTTCAGCATCACATGTGTATTTGGCCGGTATCATCTCATTGTTTTTAAATGATGGACTTTCTATGATCATTTCCAGGACCTCCTCAGCTCTTAGTTAAAAATATTATTAAAAATCTTACTATTTAATTATTTTATATTATATTTTCATTTTTTTCATCCTCTCGATTTTAAATTTAAAATTTAATTGAATTGGATTAGTCCTAAAAGCGTCCAATATGGGGAGCCACTGGACTTGACGATTCGAAATCTCCACATGCATATACTGGCAGTTGCTTTGGGGTTGATTTATTTTTACTTAAGCTAAATTATTATCATTTATAATCTTGTGATTCAGAAGTTCTTATAAATTGTCTATTTAGCGTAATTATGATAATATCATGATAAATTAGTAAAGGAGTGATTATATGATAAGGATCAGACCAGTTTCAGATTTACGTAATAATTTTGCTGATATTTCAAGAACGGTGCATAAAACATCAGAACCGGTTTTCTTGACCAAAAACGGATATGGCGACATGGTTGTCATGAGCATCGAAGCCTATGAACACAAGCAGTTTGAAAGTGAAATATTCTTTAAGTTGAAAGAAGCACATATAGAAGCAGAATCCACTGATGTACGTTATTCACATGAAGAAGTTTTTTCTGGCTTAAAATCAAAACTTGCTGACAGAGTAAATAAGGATAATGCATAAGCTTAAATATCTGCCTTT
>CBDUUS010000166.1:0-3789 GCA_965370465.1 uncultured bacterium
TTCTTTAATGGATACAGGCCCCAGTTCTATTTCAGGACCACCGATGTAACAGGTGCGGCAACCCTGGAAGAAGGCGTAGAGATGGTAATGCCTGGCGATAATACCGATATGGAGATAAAGCTTATAGCTCCGATCGCTATGGAAGAAGGACAGAGATTTGCCATCCGTGAAGGCGGCAGGACAATAGGTGCCGGCAGTGTTATCAGTATTATAGAATAAAGCTTCTTTAGCAGAGGCAAAACATATATTTGCAGGTATAGAGCATGGTGAAAATTTAGCAGGATATTTTTATTGACATCATATTAATATAGTGCTAATTTATTAGCTTGCGATTTCTATTAGAAAAAATTAGTAAGAGATTCGAAGATGAGACAAATAATTACACTTGAATGCACTGAATGTAAGAGAAGAAATTATAGCAGTGATAAGAATAAAAGAAATACTCCTGACAGAATAGAATTAAAAAAGTATTGCAAGTGGTGCAGGAAACATACTGCACACAGGGAGACCAGATAGGGCTGTAGCTCCAATTGGTAGAGCACCGGTCTCCAAAACCGGGTGTTGTGGGTTCGAGTCCCTCCAGCCCTGCCAGCTTAGTAAAGATAAGGAATTAGGTACGGAAGAGTTAGAAGGGCAAACGTACCAGACTAATAAATTGCTGATTACCAGAGGTGTTTTGTGGCAAAAAGAAAGGTATCAAGAAAATATAAAAAAAAGGCGATGATGGAAAGGCAGATGAACCAGGAAAGGAAGATGCCAGCCCCAAAGCCGAAGCAAAAGTTTCATATATGGACCTTTTTAAAAAATATGCCAAAAAAAGTCGCTAAATTCTTCAGGAATGTCGTACATGAGCTCAGAAGAGTAACGTGGCCAACCAGGAAGACGCTTTTTACTTATACTGTAGTGGTTCTTGTGACAATTGTAATATTTGGAGTACTGCTGGGATTATATGATTTTATATCCCTGCAGCTTGTGGAACTTCTTGTAAGGATATAATTTTATAACGGATGATAATATGAGTAGACCAAGATGGTATGTGATCAATTCATATGCCGGTTATGAAAATAAAATAAAGCTGAATCTGGAACGAAGGACAGAGTCTATGAATATGGGGGATAAGATATTTAATATCTTTATTCCGAAGGAAGATATTGTTGAGATTAAAAGTGGAAAGAAAGAGATATCTTCTAAAAAGGTTCTACCCGGGTATCTGCTGGTGAAGATGTATCTGGACGATGATTCCTGGTATGTTGTTAGAAATACTCCCGGTGTTACTGGTTTTGTAGGCAATAAGGATAAACCGGTTCCGCTGTCGGATGTAGAAGTCGGAAGAATAATGAAAAGGCAGGATTCCGGTAAACCCAGGCCGAAGACAGATTTTGAAGTCGGACAGCCTATTAAGGTCACCACGGGTCCGTTTGCTAATTTTGACGGTACGATATCTGAGGTCAATGTCGATCAGGGCAAACTAAAGGTGCTGGTCTCGATATTCGGAAGACAGACACCGGTAGAATTGAGTTTTGGCCAGGTATCAAAGATATAGAAATAAAATTTGATTGAAATATTTTTACTACAATGTATAATACCAATATTTGACTAAAGGCAGAGATAGATGGCAAAAGTTATATTAGCACAGGTAAAATTACAAATACCGGCAGGACAGGCAAATCCTGCTCCGCCAGTAGGGCCCGCGCTTGGACAGCACGGGGTCAATATAATGGAATTCTGCAAGACTTTCAATGAAAAGACAGCCAGCGAGCAGGGCATGATCATACCGGTCATCCTGACTGTTTATAAAGACAGGAGCTTTTCATTTATAACAAAGACTCCGCCTGCAGCGGTATTGATAAAGAAAGCGATCAGCCTGGAAAAAGGTTCCGGCGAGCCCAATAAGGAGAAGGTCGGGGAAATATCCAGACAGCAGCTTGAAGTGATAGCAAAGACGAAATTTAAGGACCTGAATGCGCGGGACCTGGATGCCGCAGTAAAGATAATTGCTGGTACGGCAAAAAGTATGGGCGTGACGGTAGCATCATAGATCATTATATTAGATTTTATCCGGTTAAAGGCGGTTAGTTTTGAAAAAGGGAAAGAAATATATAGAAAAAGCAAAAGAGATAGAGAGATCCAGGCTGTATGGACCCAGAGAGGCTATTGAATGGATACTCAAAAATCATTATGTAAAATTTGAGGAATCTGTTGATATCAGCATCAATCTCGGGGTAGATCCAAGAAAAGCCGATCAGATAGTCAGGGGAGCTCTTGTCCTTCCCAATGGAACCGGGAAGGTCCCTAAAATATTGGTATTTTCCCAGGGTGAAAAAGTAAAAGAGGCTCAGGATGCAGGTGCAGACTATGTTGGCGGCGAGGAATTTGTAGAAAAGATAAGCGGAGGATGGCTGGATTTCAAGGTATGTATAGCGACTCCGGACATGATGAAGCATATAGGCAAGGTCGCAAAAATACTGGGCCCGAGAAAACTGATGCCAAACCCTAAATCAGGTACCGTCACTTTTGAAATAGAAAAAGCTGTAAAAGAAGCCAGAAGCGGCCGATTGGAATACAGGACCGATAAAAATGGTGTTATACACGGTTCTATAGGAAGAGTCTCCTTTGAGGCAGAAAAGCTTCTTGAAAACTATCTGTCTTTTATGGATGCCATAATCAGGGCCAGGCCTTCCTCGGCAAAGGGAAAGTATATAAAGGGAGTATACCTGTCTTCGACAATGGGTCCGGGTATCAGGATAGACCCGGATGAAGATTTAAAGGAAGAGGTGGCATAAAGGTAGAATAGGTAAAATAATATAAATTACGCCCGAGAAAGTAGGCGCTTAATAAATAAGCTTAATATCCTACTGAGGTCAATAAGATTTAATAATCGGCCTTGCTTTTCGGGGCCGGTTTTATTTTTAAATGTATTTTAAGGGATCTGGAGGTCAACGTGCCAAAAAAAGAAAATATAGAAGCAGTAGAAAGCATAAAGAAAATGTTTATGGAAAACGAAGGTATTATCTTTACGGACCATAGTGGATTAAAAGCGCAGGATGCAGTTAATATAAGGGATAAGCTTATAGAAACAGATGCTTATCTTAAGATAATCAAAAATACACTGGGACTTATTGCGGCCCGGGATGTATTTTCAGATATAGATCTTGAAGGGATTCTGTCCGGTCCGACAAGTATTGTGATCGCAGAAAAAGATATTGTTAGTACAGCAAAGATAGTAAAGGAATTTTCAAAGGAGCTAAAGGCATTAAATATAAAAGCAGGCATTCTGGACAATAAATTTATTGATGCTGATAGTATTGAAAAGATAGCGGACCTCCCATCAAGGGAAGTGCTGCTGGCGCAGATTGCCGCAACCATGCAGGCACCTATTTCCGGACTGGTCAATACATTGTCCGGCATTACAAGGAATCTGGTCATGGTGCTTGATGCGGTCAGAATTAAGAAGGAAAGTATAATAAATTAATAAATTCCAGGGAGGAATAATGGCAGAGAAGAAAGAAATCAAAGAAAAGGTGACAGAAACAAAAGAAAAGAAAGAAACAGCGGCAAAGGCAAAAGAAACGAAAAAAGCAAAAAGCAATAGTAAGGGCATAGATGATATTGTTGGGTCCATTGAGTAGATGACTGTGGTGGAACTCTCTGAACTTATAAAGGCTCTTGAAGAAAATTTTGATGTAAGCGCGCAGGCTATGGTTGCTGCAGCGCCAGCTGCAGGAGCAGCTGCCGGGACGGCACAGGTGGAAGAAAAATCTGAATTTGATGTAGAGCTTAAATCTATTG
>CBDUUS010000167.1:0-3783 GCA_965370465.1 uncultured bacterium
TGGAGGCGGCACCCGGACTTGAACCGGGGATAAAGGTTTTGCAGACCTCTGCCTTACCACTTGGCTATGCCGCCCTTAAGTACAGATAGATATTATAGAATAAATCTTTAAAAAAGTTAAGATGAGTTCCTTAAAATTCTCCATTGATTCTGCTGCCGCAACTGCCGCATTTTCCATCTATCATATTATTTTCAGAAATACTGAAGCCCTGTCTCTTGATCAATAGTTTATTGCAATTGGGACAATAAGTGTTCTCATAATTTCCTGAAGATATATTCCCCCCATAAACATATTTTAATCCAGCTTTTTTACCAATATTTATAGCTGTTTCTATTTGTTTAACACCAGTAGCCGGAAGATTTGATTTATACTGCGGGTAATATGCGCTAATATGCCAGGGTATGTCCCTGTCTATACTGGAAAGAAAACCGGCGATTTTCCCAAGCTCAATGGCAGAATCATTAAGGTCCGGGATTATCAAAGTAGTTGCCTCGATCCAGATCTTTTTTTCATGCATGATTTTTATATTGTTCAGTACCGGCTTGAGTCTTCCCCCTATTTTATTTCTATAAGTATCTTCGGAAAAACTTTTAAGATCAATATTAGCAGCATCAAGATACGGGGCTATCATCTCAATACAATCCCGGGTCATAAATCCATTTGTTATGAAAATATTTTTAAGACCCTTTTTGTGGGCAATCCTTGCCGTATCGTATGCATATTCGAAATAAATAGTCGGTTCGGTATATGTATAGGATATGCTGCTGCAGTTGTATTTAATTGCATGATCCACTATTTCTTCTGGAGATATATCCCTTCCCTCAATATTTCCATTATCAGAGGGCATCTGTGATATCTGGTAGTTCTGGCAGAAAAAGCATTTAAAATTGCAGCCAACTGTTGCTATTGACAGTGAATCTGAACCAGGCTGAAAATGAAAGAGAGGTTTCTTCTCGATTGGATCTATATTTTCTGAGATCAATTTCCTGTAAACCAGACTGTATAAAACACCATTTCTATTTTCCCTTACACAACATATGCCTTTCTCTCCATTATCAATGACACATCTATGATTGCAGAGATCACATCTTACTTTATTGTTTTTTAACTTTGAATATAAGTATGCTTCTTTCATAATATTAAAATTATACTGCATTTAAGCAGATGCTGGTATATTTGAATAATTAAATTAAACTCAAACTCATTTTATCCAATTGAACTCTATCCTTTATTTGAGTTATACTAAAATATATTTAGAATTAAAAACTGCTAATAAAAATAAATTTAACAAACATCGACTTTGATATGATGGAAAGGAGAATTATGCCGCAGGTAGTAGTCAAATTATGGCCCGGTAGAACCGAGGAGCAAAAAACTGATTTAAGCAGCAAAATCACAGAAGTCTTAAAGGATGCAATAGATGCATCGGATAGCTCAATTTCAGTTGCTATTGAAGAGATTCCAAAGGAAAGATGGAAACGGCTGGTATATGATCCT
Organism: uncultured bacterium; assembly: GCA_965370465.1. GTDB lineage: Bacteria > Actinomycetota > Humimicrobiia > Humimicrobiales > Humimicrobiaceae > M55B120. Next base: position 1,498 of record CBDUUS010000167.1, read on the forward strand.
GAAATAATCGGAAAAAAAGAATTACTTTATAAAAAACCAGGATATACTACTTCCGGGTAAAGGTTGAATCAGTAGCTTACTTTGTATTATAATCAATCGATATATTTAAAATATTGTTTATAAGCTTTGCCGGTAGATATTAATGATTACAAATATTTTAAGAATATTTCTTACAAGATCCATCAGACCCTTCGTATTCAGAAGTGGCGAGGAAGATATTCATGGCCTGGATGAAAAAAATTTGGGTTTATACACACACATTCCTTTTTGCAGGAAGATCTGTTCATTCTGTCCGTATTATAAGGTTCTATATGATAAGGACCTGATGGAAAAATATATAGCGGGTCTGCTTAAGGAAATAGAACTCATAGCGGCATTTAATGAAAATAGAGCAAGGATCAAAAGTGTATATTTTGGCGGCGGATCGCCGGCACTGGCAATAAATTTTCTTCCTGAGATCATGGACAGGATAAGGGGATCCTTTGATATTAGTGGAAATATAGGAATTGAGCTTCACCCCGGAGATATAAATAAAGTTCTTATAAAATGCCTGAAGTCAATTGGATTCGATATGGTCAGTATCGGTGTCCAATCATTTCAAGAAAAGTGTCTCCGTGCCCTGGGAAGGGATAATATAGATAATATCAAAAAAATGAAGATTGCGGCCGAAGGAGGATTTAAAGTTATGGATATAGATCTTATTTTCGGTATTCCCGGACAGACAGCAGAAGATCTTATCAGGGATTTTGAAATTGCCGCAAATAATGGAGCAACCCAAATATCAACATATCCGTTTATTGAATTTTCCTACAGTGATCTAAAAAGCGGACCCGCTGGACAGAATATTAAGAAAAAAATGTTAGAAGATTTAATAGATATAAGCCAGAGAAAGGATTTTGAGCGTGCTTCAGTCTGGACTTTTTCAAAGAAAGGCCATGGGATATATTCTTCGGTTACCAGAGATAATTATATTGGTCTTGGTCCGGGTGCCGCTTCTCTCACAAAAAGTATCTTTAAAATAAACACCTTCTCGGTAGAAGAATACAATAAATGTCTTTCAGGAGGGAAGCTGCCTACGGCTCTTACTCTGAAATTTAATAAAAGGAGGAGAGCATTATACTGGCTATTCTGGTCATCATATAATCTGCATCTGGACAGGAACAGATTCAGGGACCTATTCAATGAAAAGCTCGATACATTTTTTGGTTTCGAGATATTTATTGGGAAAAAACTTAAATTAATCAGAGAGGAAAAGGGAGGCTATGAGGTTACTGCCAGAGGAGCACAGCTTTATCATTTAATAGAACAAGTTTACACTCATCAATATATTGATGAGACCTGGAAAATAGCTTTAAATGACCCATGGCCAAAAAAGATAATATTGTATTAATGATCCGGCAATAGAGGCTCTTAAATTATATGTAAAATAGTTTAGTGAAAATAGATACCCGTGCTATAATCTGATAATGAAGAAAAAAGCTGGTTTTAATAATGAGAAATACCTGAAAGAGCAGACTGAAGCTATCCTGGAAAGAGTGGGGAAGTTTGATGATAAACTTTTTCTGGAATTCGGAGGAAAGCTCTGTTTCGATTATCATGCCTCCAGGGTCCTGCCCGGTTATGATCCAAATGTAAAGATACGGCTCCTTCAATCCCTGAAGGACAAGATCGATATAATACTCTGTATATACGCCGGTGATATTGAAAGCGGAAGAGTCAGAGGGGATTTTGGTATCACATATGATACAGCTACATTTAAGCTCATAGATGATCTGAGGAAATGGGGGCTGGATATCCTCGCTGTTGCCATAACAAGATTTGATGGCCAGCCTTCTGCAAAGGTCTTTAAAAATAAGCTTGAAAGGCGCGGTGTAAGGGTCTATTTTCATTATCCTATTGAAGGTTATCCGACTGAGATAGATAATATATGCAGTGAAAAAGGTTTTGGAAAAAATGAATATATAAAAACAAATAATCAGATAGTAGTCGTTACAGCTCCGGGTCCAAATAGTGGAAAGCTATCGACCTGTCTTTCGCAGCTATATCATGATCATAAGAACGGCATAAACTCAGGATATGCTAAATTTGAGACATTTCCGATATGGAACCTTCCATTAGAACATCCGGTAAATATTGCATATGAAGCAGCTACTGCAGATATAAAGGATTTTAACCTTGTAGATCCTTTTCATCTCAGTAAGTATAATAAAACAGCGGTAAACTATAACCGTGATGTTGAAAGTTTTCCAATACTTAAGCTAATTATTAGCAAGATCCTTAAAAATA